>JAHEDB010000262.1 GCA_024641465.1 Chromatiales bacterium
CATGGTGGCCACCGATGTGGCGGCGCGTGGTCTGCACATCCCTGCCGTGTCACACGTCATCAATTTCGATATCCCGCAACAGGCCGAAGACTATGTCCATCGCATCGGCCGTACGGCCCGGGCCGGCGCCAAGGGCGAGGCGATCAGCTTTGCCTGTGATGAGTATGTATTTACTATCCCCGAGATCGAGCAATACATCGGCCACAAGATCCCGATGCAGAGCATTACCCCCGAGTTATTGGCTGAGCCCTTGCCGCCGGTCAAGATCGAACGCAAACCGCGCTCTGATCATAAAGGCGGACGTGGTAAATCAGGCAAACCCGGTGGCGGTCGTCAGTCGGGCCGACCTCATTCACGCAAGCCTCATTCGTCCAATAATCCTTCGTCATAAGTAAGTCCTGATCGTCATGCTGGTGCGCGGTAATCTGCAAAAGATGAAGACCACCCTGGCCTCGCCCGTGGTTTACCAACTGCCCGTCGGCGATCAACTGGTGACGCTGAACGAGGTCATCGGCAGCCCCATCAGCCTGCGCTTTGTCAAACAGATCAATTGCATCCACTGCGGCCGCAAGACCAACAAGAGTTTCAGTCAGGGTTTTTGTTATCCCTGTTTCTCTTCCCTGGCGCAGTGCGATATGTGCATCGTCAAACCGGAGACCTGTCACTTTCATCTGGGCACCTGCCGCGAACCCGCGTGGGGCGAACAACATTGCATGCAGGACCATTACGTGTACCTGGCCAATTCGTCGGGTATCAAGGTCGGTATTACCCGTGGTTCGCAGGTCCCGACACGCTGGATCGATCAGGGGGCGAGCAGTGCGCTGCCCATTTTCAGGGCCAGGGATCGGCTGGTGTCGGGTAAGCTGGAAATGATTCTCAAACAGCACGTGGCCGACAAGACCGACTGGCGCCGGATGTTGAAGGGCGAGCCAGACGTGATCGATTTGATCAATCGGCGTGATGAGCTGGTGGATACAAGCAAGGCGGAATTACAGACGCTGGAAAAGCAACTGGGCAGTGATGCCTTTAGTTTTCTTGAACAGGAATCTATGGTGGCGATCGACTTCCCGGTGCAGACGTATCCACAAAAGGTCACGGCGCATAACTTTGACAAGACGGAACAAGTCACCGGTGTCTTGAACGGCATTAAAGGCCAGTACCTGATACTCGATAGCGGTGTGTTAAATATCCGCAAGTTTGCCGGTTACCTGGTCGAGTTCGAGGCCTGATCCGGCGTGTTGCTCGGGTGTGAGCCTGAAGTTGACCAGCGCGACGGCCGCGTTTTTATAATCGGTTCGTTGCTCGATGGCATAGGGTTTGAAGCCGAGTTTGCGATATAGCAACAGTCCGGCGGTATTGCCACTGAAACACGACAGGTGCACTTCCCGGAAGTTGTGTCGCCTGAACCCCAGCTCAATCATGTATTGCAGGATCGCTTTGCCGAAGCCACGTCGGCGCAAGATTGGATTGACGATCACATTGCCGATAAATCCCTGCTTGCCCGGTTCGACATCATAAAAATTGGCAAAGCCGACTATGGTGTTATCCAGGGTAAATACCGTGTTGGAGAGTCGAGCCGTGATGGCCTCGGCAAACTTGCCGGCATCCCAGGGATAGTCGGCATAGGGTGCGATATAAAATAACTCCTCGGCCGATTGGGCAAAGCCGCTGATGACTGCAAAGTCAGTAGGCTGTGGTGGGCGGGGGGTGAGTCTCATGATTAGAAGTAGTAGGCCAGCTCCAGCTGGACATAATCGTCATCGCGAACGCTATACAGCGCCTGGTCCGTGATATCGACCTTTTCGTAATAGCGCGCTTCTAGACTGAGCTTCCAGGCATTGCCGAGTCGGCGACTGGCCTCGACACTGACTATCGTGGTGTCCTTGTGTGCATCCTTGATAACACCGATCAGGGCATCGGTGCTCTGCGCATCGTTGAAGGCCAGGCGCATTCCCAGCATGAAGTCATTCTGGAACGGGGTGCCGGCCTTTTCACCACGATCGTCATGCAGATATTCCAGTACCAGTCCGAGGTCGGTGGGGCTGGCAAACACGCCGTTCCATGTGTATTCCAGGCCGAGCGTGGAGGCATTGTAGGACTCAATGTCACTGCTACGGTGAATGTATTCCAGCTTCCACAGCCAGCTGCCGATGGTGGCCTGCGTGTCGAGGCCGGTCTGGTGGATCAGATCATAGTTAGGGAGCAAGACTGGTTGGCCTTTACTGTTTAAGCCTGTCGTAAATCGCGGGTCGCGACTGGTGCCGTAAAACCGGCTCAGGCCGATATCCCAGACCCCGATGCTCTTGACCCAGCGGGCGGCATAGTCGATGTGTTGTTGCTTGTCCTTCGACTGATAGATCGCCTCCTGTTCGGTGTCGACATAATACTGACCGTGAAAGCGGCCCTTCTCACCGGGGAAGGTCCGGTCACGAAAATACGGCAGGACGAACATGTCCAGCGTGCCGTAGTCACCGATCAGGGCCAGATTGAGCATGGGTTGGCCCAGCTTGTCCTCGCCATCGGGGTTGGCGGCCAGATCACTCTGGTTGATGATGTCGACCAGGTGCTGTGATTCCGTTACCCCCCAGTAGACCTTGCGGATGCCGATACGCGTTTCCCACACTTCACCGGCCTTGACCCAACTTAGTTGGCGGATGTCGGTCTGGTCGCGGGCCGCATCGCCTTCATCGGCGCGCAGATAGGGGACAAAGCTGAACAGTTGCCGACCGTTGTCCCACTGCTGGTGGAATTCCGGTTGCAGTTCGATGCTGCTGTTGTCGCCATGTTGACCGGCATAGAGCGGGGCGTTGGCGAAGTGTCGGTACTCGTAGGTCACGGAGCCTGACCACTCGGCCGACACGGGCTGGGCCGAAAGGGTCACAATGACTAATAATAAATATTTTTTTGCGCGCATGGTTTAACGCAGACGTTTGAGGGCATTTTTGTCGAAGTCACGCTCGCTCAGGCCGGTCTTGAACTTATAGTTCTTCCATTCCAGCGTGGTGCTCTTTTTGGTCTGGTGGTTGACCATTTCCATCTGGTGGGCGCGCCAGAATTTGCTCAGGTACTGCTTGTGCCCGGCGATCGTCAGCGTTTTCAGCAGCGAGTCCTTGCGGTCATAAAACTCAACCTTGACTGCCTGATACATGGTCTTGTCGATCCATGAAATCATGCGTGTGTAACCGGAGTGTTCATAGGTCGGTTTGCGCTCAATGACAAAACAATCCTTGCCATTAATCTTTTCATCACGCAGGTATTTATAGGTGTACTTTTCGACTTCCTGTGAAGAGATGTCTTCATAGGCAAATTCACTGCCCATGAAGGGCCCGGACTTGTTGGCCGAGGAGATGCGTTTGACGCGTTGCAGGGCGGGCAGGAACAGCCATTGGTCATCCGGGGTCTTGGCATGGGTGAAGCTCAGAAAGGCCGTGCCTTTGACGTCACGCGGTTCGTCAAAAATGGTCAGCGACTTGTCGCCATCGCCCTGGACCTCGAGGGCTTTGGTGCGCATCTGGCGTTTGCTCTCCTGGCCCTGCGAGTTGCGCAGGGTCATGAACATCTCGGTGCTGCTGTCACCCCAGCCGGTGTCACGTTTGTCGGCCTCGACGGCGATGGCGAGGCCTTTTTGTTCGGCGGTCTCGGCGAAGCAGACGTTGCCAAGCAGTAAACCAATCGATAGTGCAGTCAGTATCTTTTTCATTATCAATATCCTTGTTCTTGTTATTTATCAATCTTGATCAGGCCGATGCCGGTTTCACCACGGCGCCATCGATATCGACATCGGTATCCCACTTGCTTTGCTTGTGGTGATCCAGTTTCATCAACAATGGCGGCAGGAACAGTAAATCAGCGGCCAGGGCAAAGCTAATCACGATGGCGGTGAGCATACCCATTCCGGAGTTGAGTTTGAAATTAGACATGGCCAATACCAGGAAGCCGACCACCAGCACCACCGAGGTGATGATCATGGCGCGCCCGACCGTGGTAAAGGCATAACGTACGGCATCATAGCGGTCGAGGTTCTCTTCCCTGCGTGCGCGCAGGTATTTGCTCAGGAAGTGTACCGTGTCATCGACCACGATACCCAGCGTCATGGTGGTCACCACCGACAGCGCGAGTCCGACTTCACCCACGAATAGTCCCCATACGCCAAAACCCATCGCCGCGGGCACCAGGTTGGGCAGCATGCTGATCAGGCCGATCCTGATGGAGCGCAGAGCGATGATCAGCACAACGGAGATCAGCAGCAGGGCGACGGTGGTGCCGACCAACATACTGCGGATATTACGGCTGCCGATATGCGCGAACATGATGCTGGAGCCGGAGCCGTCGGCCTGAGTGATA
>JAHEDB010000263.1 GCA_024641465.1 Chromatiales bacterium
GCCGCCGATACCGAGCAGGGTTTCCGCCAGGGTCGGGATATAGGTCTTGATGCCGCCATCGAAGAACGAACTTTCGACAATCTTGCCGGGGAACATCTCCAACGGATAGGCCTGACCGCCGATGATAATGACATAGATCGTTGCCAGACCACCGAGGATGACCATTACGCAGGCGGTCGCGATCATGCCGCGATTGTTGGCGGTGCCTGGGAAGTACAGCAGAAACAGGGGCAGCAGGCCACCGACAATGACCCAGCCATACCAGAACAGTTGTGTATACAAACCGCCATCGCGCAGGATAAAGGCCTCTACGCCATGGTTTTCAGTGGCGTACAGATTGGTCAGGTGATAGGCCAGGGTAAAGTAGAGTACCGAGGCGATGAATACGCCCAGCAGATTTTTCATACGACGTACCGTGGCATCACCCAGTTCACGGCCGGACCAGCTATAGGCCGCCATCATAACAAGGATGAAAATGGCCAGACCGTAGGCGAAGGACATGATGATAAACATCGGCGCCATGATCGCGGCATCGTAGGCCTGACGGGCGACAATAAAGCCAAAGATAGAGCCGGTACCGGTGGTCAGTATCAGACGCCAGAAGAAGGCGGCAAAGCCGGCGTATCGGCTGTACTGATTCATGCGCTTTTCCATCATAAACCAGATGTAGACGGCGACGATGGCGAAGAAACCGTTGTACAGGATCATGTTCCAGGCAAAGATCGATTTGAAATTATAGATGGTCATGGCGACCACCAGGCGGTCCGGCTGACCCAGGTCCAGTACCAGTACTGTCAGGCCACCCAGTAACAGGCAGAGCGACAGGAAGGCGGAGAGGGGGGCCAGGGGCTTATAGGCCTTTTTACTGAATACCGATGAAATGGAGGCGACGTTGAGGGCGCCGGAGGCCGCGACGATCAGGAACACGGCAAATACGTGCGGCATACCCCAGACAACCTGGTTCGACATACCGGTGACATAGTGACCGTGGTGCTCCATGTAGAGTGCCGCAAGACCGCCTGCCGCGACAATGAGTCCCAGGATACCCAGCAGTGCATAGTAGCCAAAGCTACGGCCTTCGATTTCGAGATATCTGATTGCTTTCATCGTTTCCGCCAACCTGAATTTATGATTTTAGTTAAAGCCCTTGATAACGGACGCCGGTGTTCAAACCGAGATCAGCACGAATCTGTGTCCCACCGTATTGCTTGAGACGCTGGGAGATCTCACTTTGAGAATTATTCAAGTCACCAAAGTACATCGCCTTGTGTCCCTTGGCATTACAGGACTCAACACAGGCCGGTGTACCGTCTTTATCAACACGGTGCACGCACATCGTGCAGCTTTCCACAGTGCCCATACCACGCGGGGCATGGGGTTTCTGATCGGTCAATGGTTCATGAATGAATGAACGTGCCTTGTACGGGCAGGCCATCATGCAATAACGGCAACCGATACAGATGTGCTTGTCGACCAGCACGATGCCATCGGCGCGCTTCATGGAGGCACCGGTAGGGCAGACATCGACACACGGCGGGGTTTCACAGTGCTGGCACATCAGTGGCAGGGACTGGACGTGACCGGTTTGTTTGTCGGTGAGTTTGACCTTGCGGATCCACTGTGCCTGTTGACCGGCAGAGGACATGTGCTCGGTACTGCCCCAGCCGTTTTCCGTTTTACAGGCGGTAACGCAATCGTTACAACCGGTTTCACATTTGCTGGTATCGATCAGCATGCCCCAGCGAACCTTGCTGGTAGCAGCCTGATCGGCAGGGCGGGCCTGCACTTCGTATAACACTACACCGGGGGCAATTGTCAGACCGGCCACACCGGCGGCCTGGCCAAGAAACCGGCGACGATTCATATCGGTATCCTGTTGCATTTAGTGACTCCCCTTGGCAGTGTGTCTGTATTGGGCTTTTTCGGGTTTGTCGGCATGGCACTCGAAGCAATCGACGTTGACTGCCACAAAGGTGTGACAACTGCTACAGAAGTGATCCTTCTCACCGAAACGGGCGACCTTGTCGTCCTTAGCCGGTGCATTATGGCACTCGATACATTCCTTCAGACTGTGCTTGCTGGTGCGAATCCCACGGCGCATGGTGTCATCACGCTGATGGAGGATGTACTCCATGTGGTGTTCGCGCATTTCCTCAGTCGGTTCCACACATTTGTCGCCTTTACCCTTCGGTACGGAAGGGTAGAGGTCGCCGGCCTGGCTTGTCAGGGGCAGGGCCAGCAACAGGCTGACCCCGACCAGTGTGACAAGTTTTCTCATGTATCTAGGCATATACACCATGGCTATCCCCAAGTTATATTTTTATTCACCCATGCCCATGTCGATGTAGCCGGTCGGGCAGACATCCTGGCAGATATGACAACCTACACACTTGGCGTAATCGGTTGCAACATAACGGCCCATGGTTGCTTCTTTCTTGGGTACACGATAGATCGCGTCTTGCGGACAGAAGATGACGCAGTTGTCACACTCGAAGCACATGCCGCAGCTCATGCAACGGTTGGCTTCTTCGACGGCCTGTTCGTCACTCAAACCCTTCATGCGTTCCTGGAAGTGGCCCAGTACCTGCTCGGAGTCAGGCACATCTTCAGAGCGTTTCAGGCGCGGGGTGAACTCGAAGTGGCCGAGGAACAGTCTGTCTGCCGGGATAATTTCGGCAGCGGAACGGTCTTCATAGTTATGGACCGCATACTTGGCATCGGCGGTCCCACGCTGATCGCCAACAGTGGCATCAAATGATGATGGTTCCAGACCGGTTTCACGCAGCTTGGCCAACAGATTGAAATGGTGTTTGTCCACTTTCGGACGTTTTCTCATTTCGTCGTGCTTCAGATAGTGGTCGATGCTTTCAACGGCAATCGAGGCCTGGCCAATCGCGGTGGTCAGCAGGTGGGGGCGCACGATATCGCCGGCCACGAAGTGACCTTCTTTGCCAGGAATCTGATAGTGTTGATCCGCGTCGATCAGGCCACGTTTGTTACCAAAACCTTCCAGACCCTTCAGGTCTCCACCCTGGCCAATTGCAGCCACGATCAGGTCGGCTTCGATCTCAAATTCGGTGCCGGGTTTTTCGGTCTTGCCATCGTCTTCCAGCTCGATGACCTTCAGCGCTCTGGCGCGGCCATCGGCACCGATAATGACTTCAACCGGGCTCAGGCAACCACGTACGGCAACACCTTCACGCAGGGCATCGTCGATTTCATGCTTGGCGGCGTTCATCTTTTCGATGGGTGAACGTGACAGCAGGGTCACAGTGGCGCCCTGACGCTTGGCGGAAGAGGCCACGTCGTGGGCGGTATGGCCCAGCACGACATTTTCCGGGCGATCCTTTTCGTGGATTTCGGTGATATGACCCAGACGGCGGGCAACCGAGGCCACGTCGATGGAGGTATCACCACCGCCGATAACCACGACCTTTTCGGATACCAGTTGCAGGCGGCCATCGTTAAAGGCTTCGAGGAAGTCGACACCGGTCAGACAGTTGCTGGCCTTGTCGGCATTGGGGATCGGCAGCTGACGACCGGCCTGTGCACCCAGGGCCCACAGTACGGCGTCGAATTCTTTTTCAATGTCGGCCAGTGAAACATCCACACCCACCTTGACGCCCATGCGGGTTTCAACGCCCATGTCGATGATGCGTTTGATTTCACCATCAAGCACGTCACGCGGTGTACGATAACCGGGGATACCGTAGCGCATCATGCCGCCCAGTTCCTTGTGGTTGTCGAAGATAGTGGCGCCGTGACCAACGCGGCGCAGCTGGTAAGCGGCCGCCAGACCGGCCGGGCCGCCACCGATGATGGCGATCTTTTTACCTGTGTTCGGTGCAGCGGCAAATTTGAAGCCGGCGTCGAGGGCAGAGTCACCGATAAACTGTTCAACGGCATTGATGCCGACGAAGTCTTCAACCTGATTACGGTTACAACCATCCTGACAAGGAGCCGGACAAACACGACCCATAATGGAAGGGAAGGGGTTGGCATCGGTGGAACGGCGGAAGGCGTATTCCTGCATGGTCATTTCACCAGAAGGTTTTTCGATACCACGCACGATATCCAGCCAGCCACGGATGTCTTCACCAGAAGGACAGCTGCCCTGACAAGGCGGGGTACGGTGCACATAAGTCGGACACTTATGTGACTTGTCAGCCTTGAAAATTTGGGCGGTCATTGAACGCCACTTGTCATCGCCATCCTTAAATTTGCGGAAGGTCAATTTCTCATTTTGCATATCATCACGGGATGTAGCCATGCCAGTTCTCCTGTGCTAAACGATTCAGTTTAATCTTTTTTGGTTAATACGATTGCGTC
>JAHEDB010000264.1 GCA_024641465.1 Chromatiales bacterium
GGGCCAGCAATACATCCACGGCCTTATTCACATCTTTTTCCAACTCATAATCGTGCTCGACGGGGTGGGTGCCGATAAAGTGGGCCTTGTAGATATCCGGCGCCAGCACCACAAAGCCCCGTGCCGCCAGTCGTTTTGCGTGGCGCAGCACCAGTTCATCCAGGCCGCGTCGGCCGTGCTGGAATAATACCGCCGGGTATTTTTTACCGTCCGCCGGACGCAGGACGATGACCGGGACCTCGGCACCGTTGCTTTCGTAACTGGTTTGTTCCAGCTTGATCGGATGATTGGTGACCGTCTCCAACTGACCCTGTTCCCACCAGGCGTTATTCCACCACCAGCCATTATCGGGTTTGTCCGGCTCGGCACCGGCCAGTCCGATTCCACACAGGAAACCCGCCAGGGTCATATAAATCACGGATATTTTCATTCATCGGTACCTACGTTATCGAATGACTGGTGACTGTCGCCACCCCCGCCCAGGCTCACGCCCCTTTGCTGGGAAACCCGGGATCCTAGACCAATTTTGCTGCGGTTGTCTTGTGTTTTAGGTCAATTCAAGGGGAAATGAACGGGAAAAAGCCGGTTATTACCCAATGGCCAGCCTGGTGATGACAGCCAATGCATCGATAATTCCGACACCCTGTTGGCGCCTTCCACATAACTAATGCGCCACAAACAAACAGGGGTACAAGTTTGAACCTGTACCCCTGTGTATATTGTTACTTACTGATATTAAATGGGTTTATAGTGAGCGGGCGCGCATATAGGCGACTTCCGAGACATCATGCCAGGCCTTGGCCTGATCGCGGAATTTCAGGAAGGACTCGTAGATCGCTTTGCTGGCCTTGTCCTTTTTCGCCAGCTCGGCCACTACTTCCTCGGACAGGCCGCGCAGTTTCTTCAGCACCTGGTCCGGGAAGGGCCGCAGATTTACCTTGTGCTTGTTCACCAGCGTGTTCAGGGCGGCATTGTTGCGCGCCGTGTACTCGGCCAACATGTCCTGATTGACGACCTTACAGGCATTCATGACCACGCTTTGCAGGTCCCTGGGCAGGGCCGAGAAGGCCTTCTGGTTGATGATCGCCTCGAGGGTCGTGCCGGGCTCGTGCCAGCCGGGGTAGTAGTAGAACTTGGCAACCTTGTAAAAACCGAAGGCCAGGTCGTTGTAGGGCCCAACCCACTCGGTGGCATCGATGGCGCCGGATTGCAGGGAGGTATAGATCTCCCCGCCAGGCAGGCTCACCGGGGTGCCGCCAGCCCGTTTCAGGACCTCGCCCCCCAGGCCGGGGATACGCATCTTGAGGCCCTTCAGGTCGTCGAGGGACTTGATCTCCTTGTTGAACCAGCCGCCCATCTGGACACCGGTATTGCCGGCGGCGGCCGGGATCAGGTTGAAGGGGGCATAAATCTGTTCCCACAATTTCATGCCACCACCGTGATACAGCCAACCGTTCATTTCCTGCGCCGTCAGGCCAAAGGGCACGGCGGAAAAGAACTGCGCCGCTTCGCTCTTGCCCTTCCAGTAATAGGCCGCGCCATGGCCTATTTCGGCAGTACCACGCGATACGGCATCGAACACCTCAAAATCCGGCACCAGCTCCTTGGCCCCATAGACCTTGACCTGAATACGGCCGCCACTCATTTCGGTAATTAATTTAGCCAGATTATTGGCCCCGGTGCCAAGGCCGGGGAAATTCTTCGGCCAGGTGGTGACCATTTTCCACTTGAACTGCACCGCGGCACTGGCCGCCCCGCTCACACCCAGGCCCGTCAGGGCCGCGCCTGCGCCGACACCCTTGATAAAGTCACGTCGTTTCATGTCCATGCTCCCCATGTGGTTTGATGAGTATTGCAAAACCGTTTCGCACATCTTAACAAAACTTAAAAATTTTTTTCTTTTCTCAGAAAATCAAAAACTCTTTTACGCTCAAACACATGAGTGCGTCAAATTATTAACCCGACATTCATGATTGAAACTATGCTTTTGATTTCAAACAATTTGCGCTTTTTTTAAGCAAACTGGCAAGGCCCATTCAAGTTTGCCATGCTGTTTCAGACGCGCAACAGCGTTGGCAAAACGGCCAGCAGTGTTAGTCCCGGCCGACCGGTTGTTCATAACAATATTAATAAGCAGGAAACGATAGCATGACTAAGCCCTTACGGGACTTAATTAGGTCTTTTATTCTCTACACAATTTCGGGTTGGGCAATCGCCCCCGTCATCGGTTACGGAATAGCCTTGCATTACGGCATGATTGAACCCCTGTCGTTCTTCCAGCCCGCCCTTGGACTGTTGTTCGCCACTTATCTGGCGATATTCATCTGGGTGAGTCTGCACTTTTCCCGTTTTCTGGATCCGGTACAGCAATGGCTCCGGCAAAATCCGCAAGGCGGCTCGTTGCCGGCGGAGTTGATCCAGCACATTCAGGGCTTCTCCGGAAACTACTGGTCGTTTCACCTGCTGGCGATCTTTCTGTTGCCCACTGTCCAGCACTGGGTCGAGCTGTATGCGGCCGAATCCGCCCCGATGGTCAGTCTGCTGAACATCATGTTGCTGCAACTGGTCATCGCTATCATGATGGGCATGCCCGGTTTTCTGCTGGCGCTGTCCAGCCTCGGTAAACTCGGCGCCTATACCGGCACAGCCTTACGGCAGTTCAGCATGAAAACCAAGATGTTGATTGTCGGCGGCTATATCCCACTGCTTGCCACCACCATCATGCTGAAATACTACTGGTGGCGTACCCAGTTTCTGTCGAACGAGATCCTGCTGGCCTGGGCCTTGCTGGGTATCGGTGCGTTTGCGATCACCGCCCTGGCGATTCGCAGTCTCAGCCAGTCACTCAAGCCGGTGGAAGAGATCATCTCCGGTAGCGGCGCGACTCCATATAAAGAGATGGCCGCCCGCTTACGACCCCATTCAAACGATGAAGTCGGCTCACTGGTCGAAATGCTCGGTAAATTATTCCGCCGTCTTGGCGATCAGGAGGCCTATGTCAACGCCATTATCGACAATGCCGCCGAAGGTATTATTGTTATCAACCAGCGTGGCCAGGTGGAAACCTTTAATCCGGCGGCCGAACAATTATTCGGTTATCTGTATCACGATATCCATCACAAACCGGTGAGCTGGTTGCTGCCATCGCTGGATATCAGCAAGCTGGCACAATACTCCGGTGAACACGAGATCATGGGGCTGCGCAAAAACGGTGACAACTTTGATGTCGCCCTGCGGATCAGTGAGATGTCGACTGACAACGGGCTGTTCTATACCTGTCTGGTGGGCGATATCTCCGAGCGCAAGGCCGCGGAAACCAAACTGATGGAGGCCGAGGCACGCTACCGCGATCTGGTAGAGACGGCGCACGATCTGGTCTGGAGCATGGACCGCGAGGGTCGCTGGACCTACCTCAACGATGCCACCCGCCGCATCTATGGCTATGAGCCGGAAGAGATGCTCGGCAATGACTTCATCGAATTTCAGGCGCCGGAATCCTACGAGCGTGATATCACCGCCTTCTCCCGCGTACTCGAAGGTCATGAACTGCTGCAATACGAAACCATCCACCTCGACAAAGACGGTAACCAGCGCTACGTCTGCTTTAATGCCAAACCCCTGTTCGATGACAAAGGCAAGGTGGTACGCATCACCGGCACCGCGCGCGATATTACCGAACAGAAGATCTTCGAGCGCGAGTTGACCTATCAGGCGCAACACGATTCGCTGACCGGCCTGTATAACCGCAACTATTTCCAGCAGGAACTGCAACGTCTGATCTCGCGTGTCGCGCGTAGCGGCGCCGAGTGCGCCCTGCTCTATCTCGACCTTGACCAGTTCAAATACGTCAACGATACCCTCGGTCACGCCGCTGGCGATCGCCTGTTGCTGGAGTGCACCAACCTGTTAAAGGCCAATATCCGTGAAGGCGATCTGCTGGCGCGCTTTGGCGGTGACGAATTCACCGTGCTGCTGTATCACGTCAACAAAGCGGCCACCGAACGCGTCGCTGAAAATCTGCGCCGTTTGTTTGAGAGCTATCGCTTTATGGACAGCGGCAAGACCTTCAACGTCACCAGCAGTATCGGCATCACTCTGATCAACAGTGAGACCACCTCGGTCGACGAGGTCCTGTCCCAGGCCGATCTCGCCTGTAACATTTCCAAGACCCAGGGCCGCAATTGCGTGCACATGTACAAGCCCAGCGATTTCGAAAAGTCGGGCATGGCGGCCGACATCGGCTGGGCGACCCGGGTCCGAGATGCGATCGACAAGAACCGCTTTAAGCTCGCCTATCAACCCATCATGTCGCTC
>JAHEDB010000265.1 GCA_024641465.1 Chromatiales bacterium
CTTGGGCTTCATGTCTGAAGGAAAACGTTTTTCCCGCGCCGGGGTCACCAAGCAATACATAGGCACTTCTATCGCGATAATCAGCCAGAGTTTTCGTGTCTGGGTAATATGGAGTGGAGATATTACCGCTCTGGTCACTTCCAGTCTCAGTACATCTTCGAGAAATATAGAATTCGGGTTGATTACCCATCGATTAACTGATTCATTATGGGTGAACTTAGAAAATCCTGTAAGGAGACATTGCCGCCGGCACCGATTAATAATGTTTTGGTTTTGCCATACTCATTGGAGAATTTTTCGAAACCCGTGAAGTTTTTTGTGTTCTTATCACTTTTAACTTCAATGGCTAATAGTTGTCGTCCATGCTGGAAAATAAAATCAACCTCATCATTCCCTTTACGCCAGTAAAAAACTTTACTGCCTGATGGCGCTGAGTTGATTAAATGAGCACCTACCGTGGATTCAACCAAACGGCCCCAGAAGGTCCTGTCAGCCATGGCCTGTTCAAATGAATAACCTGACAGGCAGGACATTAAGGCCGTATTTAACACATTTAGTTTTGGTTTTGATGCGCGACGTCGAATTTTACTACCGGAATAAATGGACAATCCAGCTATTAACCCAGCCTTTGAAAGCAAATCCATATAATGCGCCAAGGTTGTGGAGTTGCCCGCATCATCGAGTTGACCAAGCATTTTTGTATAAGCAACAATTTGCCCTGAGTACTCACAAGCGATTTCGAAAACATTTTTTAATAATATCGGTTTGTCTATCCGTGTCATCATGAGTATATCTTTTTCAATATTCGGCTCGATCAAACCGTGACGGATATAATCCAACCATCTTTCTTGATCACGAATTAATGATGCTCCACCTGGGTAACCGCCAAAATATATGTACTCATCAAGGGTAAAGTTGAAAGCCTCATTCATTTCAGTAAAAGACCAGTGTTTGCTCACAAGATATTCATATCGCCCGGCGAGACTCTCCGATAAACCCTGCTGAATAAGTAAAGGTGCAGACCCCAGAAGGATGACATGCAGATTTGTGTTATTCCTGCGGTCATCGTCCCACAGCCCTTTAACAGCTTCAGACCATTGTTTAATCTTTTGTATTTCATCAAAGACGAGTACATAGCCAATTTTATTGCTAATGGCCTCTCTCCGCGCCTTTTCCCAGTGGAATACCAGCCAGTCAGTATCTGGTTTGTCGGGAGGGCTTAATGCTGCTCCACCTCCAACAGTAGCGGGGTCAAACTTTTCTGGGAGGGGAGGTTTATCAACTGCGCAGAAATGGATGCCGATTCCGTTATTGTCATATAACGAGTTACAGGCTTGCTGCACCAACACAGTTTTGCCAGTTTGCCGGGGGCCACCAATAATCTGAATATTTTTGGGTGGCTCAACTAGCCTTTGCTTGAGTTTTACAGACAATTCTCGTTTGAAAGTGTACATCCGTAAATATTACGTCATTGAGTAAAATAACTCAATGACGTAATGGTGTAGCCTGCTATTTATCTATCTAATTGATTATAGTGTAGTTAATTATTATATGGCTTTTGGTAGACCTGAGATTAAGCCGATAAAACTATCCACCAGAAAACAGCCGTACCCCTTCCAGCACCAAGCGTACTACCCCACTCACCAGCAAGGCCACGCCTACCGATAGTGAAATAGAGAATAGTGCCTGTTTGCGGCCGATGGTGCGCAGCATCACGGCGAAGGTCGAGATGCAGGGGATGTAGAAGGTCATGAAGATCAGGAAGGTGCTGAGTTGCACCCAGTCCATGTGTTGGCCAACCTCAAAGGTGCCGAGGGCCTGGTAGATCATCAGCAGCGATAATTCTTTACGCAGCACGCCGAACAGGATCGGTACGCCGAGCACCAGCGGCAGGCCCAGCCACCAGACGGTAATCGGGGTGAACAGGGTATTGATATAGGTATCGGCGCCGATGTGGTTGAGCAGGGCCAACACCACACTGCCGCCGACCAGCAGCGGTGTAACGATAGTAAGGATGTCACTGGTGCGCGCCCAGGTCTCACGCAGCATCGTCGGCCAGGCGGGCAGGGCGTAGGGCGGGATCTCCTGTACCTGACCGGGGCCGCGTTCGGCAAAGCGGCGTGTCAGCAGGGGGCCCATGATGCCGATGACCAGGATGGTGAGCATGAAGATCGCAAACACACCGAAGCCGCCCAGGTATTTTCCGGCCAGGGCGAGGATCACCGCCGAGCGGGCCGAGCAGGGCACGAAGGTGATCAATACCGAGGCGATGACCCGCTCCCGTCCGGATGAGACCCGCGCCGCGGCGGAGATCGCCGGCACGTTACAACCGAGGCCGAGCAGGAAGGGTACCGCCACCCCACCGTGCAGGCCGATGCGGTGAAAGCCCCGATCCACCACGAAGGCGATGCGGTGCATGATGCCACTCTCTTCCAGGCTGACCAGTAACAAGACCAGCGGCAGCATATAGGGCAGGACGATCCCGATCAGGCCGACCAGGCCATCGCTCACCGCGCGGCCGATGACGCCGCCGGTGGTGGTGGGTTTCCAGTCCGCCATGGCTTCGATAAGTCGCGCGGCGGTCATGGAGTCGATCCAGGTGCTGACCTCGAACACCACGAACAACACCAGCGCGAACACCAGCAGGCTGCCAAGCAGACCCCACTGCGGGTGGAGGAAAAACTCATCCAGCCAGTAGCGCCAGCCACCACCCTCATGGGGGGCGCCGAGGCGGGTCACGGCTTCAAACAGACTCGCCGCACGGTGATGACGGTCGGCGTGCAACTCTTCGCGTAGATTGCGCGGCATGGTCTGTTCGGCGCTGTCACGCAATTGAGTGAGTTCGGGTATGAGTTCGGGGAAATGCTGTTGCATCTCACCCGTAAAATAATCATCACCGGCGGCGATCTGCATCAACAGGAAGCTGTGCGGCACATGGAAGGCGGCGTGGATCTCTGGACGATTGAGAAATTTGCTCAGGGGTTGCAGTTGATCGCAGATGTGCTGGCTGGCTGGTTGCAACAGGGGACAGACCTGTTGCCGTACCGAATCCGCCGCGGTGCGAAACAGTTCGGCGATGCCGTGGCCCATGATAGCGACGGTGGGCACGACGGGGACGCCGAGTTTGCGGGTCAGGGCGCGACTGCTGATGTGCATGCCCTTGGCATCGGCCTGGTCGCTCATATTCAGTGCGATCACCAGCGGGCGGCCAAGCATGCTCAGTTCGAGGGTCAGTTCCAGATGTCGATCCAGGGCCGTGGCATCGACTACCTGGATGATTACATCGGGCGGGCCATAGGGCGCGGGTGGTGCGGCGCCTTCGTGGGCGGAGATCGGTGGCGGTTGGTCACCCCACAGCAGGTATTGCACCGTAGCCAGTTCCGGTTGCTTGATGTGGTGCAGGCTGTGGAGGCTGGGCAGGTCGATGACACTGGCCTCATCAAGGCCGATCTGTACCCGCGATTCGCCATAAACCCGTTGGCTACCGGCCAGTTCGCCGGTGTTGACGGCGGTACTCGATACCGCCTGAAACAGACTGCTCTTGCCGCTGCCGGGCATGCCCACCAGGGCGATGCGCAGGCGACGTTCACCGCGAAACAAGGGGTTGGGTAGTGGGACTTGTACGCTGTTGGGTGTGGGTTTCATCTCAGGGGGTCTCGAATATGGCCGTCGTTGGTGCCCCATACACGTATAACGAGGATGGGAACTCATTGAACTATACTGAGAATGATTCTTATTAGCAACACAGATTTAAACAATTTTGTGCAGGAAAATACCCGCCGAACTTGGGCGGTAGCCAGGGCACGGATTGTATATATAGTGTGCATGGGCTTGGGCTGCAAGGATCGGCTGCCCCCTCTCGGCCCGGCACGGATGTGATAAGCTGGACTGCTTTCAGCAAGCCGGATTGATTAAACCATGGACGCACCCCGTCAGCAGCCGCACCAGGCACAACAAATCCTTCACTCGGTATTTGGCTATGAACAGTTTCGTCTGCAACAGGGCGAGATCATCGAACAGCTGATCAACGGTGGCGAGGCCCTGGTGCTGATGCCGACCGGCGGCGGCAAGTCGCTGTGTTACCAGATCCCGGCCATGATCCGTGAAGGCGTGGGAATCGTGGTATCACCGCTGATCGCCCTGATGCAGGATCAGGTCAGCGCCCTGCAACAGGTGGGGGTGCGGGCGGCGTTTTTGAATTCCACCCTCGATGCCGATGAGGTGCAAGCCGTCGAGGCGGCGCTGCGCCGGGGTGAACTGGATCTTCTCTATGTCGCGCCGGAACGGCTGATGATGCCGCGCATGC
>JAHEDB010000266.1 GCA_024641465.1 Chromatiales bacterium
GAATAATACGTCAGCTGAAGTCTTAAAAGTTTCCATCGTTCTCCCCGTGCATCAAGTTTGCGCATATAGAGCAAGAACCGCACCATTTTAGGTAGTTCTCGATAAATCAATATGTTAATCGCCAACAAGTGAGTTTATGGGGATAATTTCGCACCTTGTTTGTGCATTTATGTGGCAAACGCTTCTTTTTAGTGCAAATAGTCCCATGCCGTTCAAATCAGTGCACATTATTTCTCTTTGATAGCCAGCCAGGCCGACTCCATTTCCCCGGCGGTCGCTGCCGTGACGTCCTTGCCCTGTTGTAGCAGCCTTTGCTCCATGGCACGAAAGCGCGTTTCAAACTTGCGATTGGCCTGCCGCAGGGTGGTTTCGGTGTCCAGCCCGGCGTGACGGGCCAGATTGACGCAGGTAAACAGCAGGTCACCAATCTCAGCGGCACGGGCGGACGGATCAGACCAGGCCTGGCGAACCTCCAGCAATTCCTCCTCGACCTTGGCGATGACGCCCTGCTCGTCCGGCCAGTCAAACCCAAGCTGCGCGGCGCGCTTTTGTAATTTATGCGCCACCGTCACGGCCGGCAGGGTATGGGCAATCCCGTCCAGGGCGCTATGCGGCCTGTCTGGTTCCGACTTTGCCTTGCGTTCATCGGCCTTGAGTTGTTCCCAGTGGATGGTCTGTGTATCGGCATCGGTAATCTGTTTATCGCCAAACACATGGGGGTGGCGACGTTCCAGCTTGTCACAGATACTCTGCACCACATCGTCAAATGCAAAGCGGCTTTCTTCTCGCGCCAATTGGGCATAAAACACCACCTGGAATAACAGGTCCCCCAGCTCATCCTGCAATTCGGTATAGGCATCACGCTCGATGGCATCGGCGACCTCGTAGGCCTCTTCGATGGTGTGGGGCACAATGCTGCGATAGGTCTGTTGCTGATCCCAGGGGCAGCCACCCTCGGGATTGCGCAGTTGTTGCATGATGTCGAGTAATCGCTGGATATCGCCCGGTTTCATCCTCACCCTCTTCGCATTGACACTAACAATATTAACCGCGATTGTATCAGCTAAGTCGCCATTACCCGCGCCGAATTGCACGGTCGCAAAAGATTATACGGCGTAGTTAATGTAACAAATCAGGATTAGACAAGCAGGTGCTCCCACCCGTGGCATGCTAATCCCGGGCGGTGCGGGTACAAGCGGGGAGTTTTAAGTAGAACTTAGTTAGGTTTATAGGCCCGCGGCAGGATGGCATCCAGCGCCTCGGAAAATACCGTCCCGGCGCGGGCAAAGATCGGCTCAAAGTCTTCTTCCTTCAGACCGGTCATTTTAAGCGCGATGTCTTCGATCGGCGGGGCGAGGTTATTCTGTGTTACGCCATGCTCGGCACGAATGGTCAGTATATTGGCAATATGCACAATACAGATCTCGATGGTCGGTTCCATGGCAGCCTTGGGGCGATGATGATACTTCACCGAGTTACACAGGCTTTCCGGCATGTTCCATTCCTTGAGCAAGACACCGCCGACTTCGGCATGATCAAACCCCAGCACGGCCTGCTCGGCGTCGTAGTCAAAGATCTTTTTTTCTTCCGTCTTCTTGATGACCTCGCGGGATTCCTTGACCATTTTGTTGGTAATCACCAGCTTGCCGATATCATGTAACAGGCCGGCAACAAACAAACGTTCGCTGTGCAGCACATTACATTTTTGCGCCAGCAACTGTGCAACCACACCACAGTAGACACTGTGCCGCCAGAAGTTGACCAGATTCAGGACATCATTGGGGAGTTTGGAAAAGGATTCGACGGCGGAGGCGGCCAGCACCAGTCCGCGTAACTCACGCAGGCCGATCACCGTCACCGCACGGGAGACGGTTTCGATACGGGCCTGAAAGCCATAAAAGGCGCTATTGACGATCTTCAGCAGGCGGGCGGTCAGGCTGGTATCCTGGGAGATGACCTTGCCGATATCCGTGGCATTCACCACCGGATCATCCATCATTTCATTCACCCGAATACATACTTCGGGCAGTGAAACCAGGCGTACAACGCCGGATACGAGTTCCTGTGGGGTCAAATTGATTCTCCGTCAGTCCAGATACATAACCATTTATATAGCGACAGCTAAGGCCGGGGCTTTAGCGTCTGTTATGTAGGGAATTTACGGCGGTGACAGGCCCGCCCGGCCCTATTGGTTGTTTTCTTTAAGCCTTTCCAGCCCTTGCAGCGCGGCGGCACTGATTTCCTGATGTGCGTCCCGTACCAGCAATTGCAATATTTCCCGGGTCGCATTGAGATTGAGAGCCACTTCGAGTCGTATCGCGGCCTGGGTATCCCGGGCCAGGATTTGCAGGGCGGAGACCGGCACATATTCAAAGCGGGCCACAACACTCCTCACGGAAATATCTCCGTCCTTCGCCAGCAGGATAAAGCTCTTTTCAGCGGTTTGCAGATTGGTGGCGACACCAATTCGGACCTGGGGATGAGGATCATTGGCCAATTGCTGCAATAAATCCGGCGCTGTGCGTCGATTGCGCGCAATGACCTGTCGAACCTGCCAGTCCTGACTTTTGGCCAGTTGCCCTAAACGTGCTGCCGAGGTCATCGGATGACCGGCTTCACGTCGATCGGCATCAAAATCCGCTGCGTTCACCGTTAGACACAACAAGGTAGATAACAAACCAATGACGATTATACGCTGCATGATCAACAGTGATTACTTCGCCACTTCTTCGACAATGCTCTTCATCAAGTCTTCCACCTTTTGCAAGGCGGCCTTTGAGGCCGCACTGCCGACCAGAGTGGGTCGACGAAAAGATATGTAGGTCTTGTCCTTTTCCTGAGGCAGACTGTAGACGGCAATGACGTAGGGACAAAATACAATATTGTGAGGATCCGCTTCCATGGTGCCACGGGATACCGTGGAGCTGCAAAATTCAAACGCTTCAGCATGGGCAAAGACCTGTTTACCGGCGCCGATATCCTTGCCGGTACGGGCCAGCATGTCACCGATATGAGAAATCGTATTGATCTTGATACCGCGACCGGTGATGGCAAGTTCAAGATCATCCCTGACTATTTCATAGCTGCCATCCACTACATACATACGCATATAATCATCACGTCCTGTCCCGGCCTGAGCCAGACCAGCGAATATCAGAATAGTAAAAATAGCCGCAACATAACGCATTTTATCCTCCACTGTTTCCCGATTTGAGCGTTCGATGGTCCGTCACGCTACGATAAAATATAACGAAATGCAAGGTCGATACCGACCTTCCAGCTTGGCATAACTTCCGGCAACAGCTATGCTTTTGGAATAATATTTATATAATTTTTTAACTGCTGCTACCCCGGATATACCGTCCCACTGACCACCATGGCCAAGACTGAGAGCAAACCACGCATCCTCGTCGTCGATGACTCCAAGGTCATGCGTCGCGCCATTGGCAAAATTCTCGGTAAGGAATACGAAGTCATCGAGGCCGAACACGGTGAAGACGCCTGGACCCTGTTACTCAATGATAACTCCATCCAGGTAGTCTTTACCGACCTCGGCATGCCCTACCTGGATGGTTACGGACTGGTGCAACGTATCCGTCAGTCGGAGGATCCCAATCTAAAAGAAATGCCGGTCATTGTCATTACCGGCCAGGAAGATGACGAAAAGGCCCAGCAGGATGCGCTTAACTACGGCGCAACGGACTTTATCAGCAAGCCGTTTGAGTCTGTTCAGCTCAAGGCCCGCGCCAAGGCCCATGTCCGCTTTGAACAGACCACCCGTAAACTGACCGAGACATCGGAAAAACTCGAGACTCAGGCTGCCATCGATGAGGTGACCGGCCTCGGTGGACGACAGTACTTCTGTAAAACCAGCGATGAGACACTGGCCTACATCAAACGCAACGGCGGCCGTTTGATTTTATTGCGCATGGATATCGATAACTTTGATTTCATTTTTATCAAAAACGGCAAACCGATTGCCGATATGATGATAAGCACCGTTGGCAAGCATCTCGCCAAGCTGGTCAGAAATGAAGACAAGCTGGCCAGGGTCGGACTGGCAAAATTCGCCATGTTGTTATTATCCACTAATCTGGAAGATGCGCGGCAACTGGCGGAACGCATACGCGACGATGTCTCCGCGCTCAGTTTCAAGGCCAATAACAAGACCCTCAAGGTCACCGTCAGTATCAGCGTACTTGAACCACAGCTCGATCAGAACTCCAATATCAAAAAACTGTTGCAGAAAACGGAATCCTATCTGGATGATCTGACCATCAAGGGCGGCAA
>JAHEDB010000267.1 GCA_024641465.1 Chromatiales bacterium
GGTAACCAGGTGGTTAGTCGCGGATGCCTTGCCTGGGGCATTAATGCTATTGCTGTCAGTGTGGCAGTCAGCGCACTTAATGGGCGGGACAATGACGTTGTGACTGAATACGCCCCCCATATTGAAACTCGCAACATTATGGCAGATGCTGCAATCGACAATTGAAAAGTCCATGACAGGATGACCGTCTTTGGGCCCCTTCGCATCTTTGCCATTGTGGCAGTTGGCGCAACCGTTCTTGATGGTACTGTGGTCAGGATATGTCCCTTTAAACGACACCGTGGTATGGCAGAAACTACAATCGCTATTAGTTGCAGGATGTGTTTCATGCTTGCCAAGAGCCGTGGTGCCGTTATGACATGCAGCACAGCCTTTTGTAATATCGGAATGATCATATTTTCCATCCGCACTAACCTTCAGGAAATTATTAGTCGTGTGGCAGTCACTGCATTCGGCACTCGTCTCGATATGGGAATCGGATTTACCGATAGCCCGTACTCCATTATGACAAGCGCTGCATTTACCAAAAACCTCGATATGGTCGGTATAGCGTCGTACGTCAAATCCGAAGGTAGTGTGGCAGGCCTGACACATATTGCTGGTGGCGATGTGATTGCCGGATTTGGCCATTACTGCCGCAAGTGGTGGCACGGGTATGGCATAGCGTCCGTCATGGCATTCCGCGCATTGCGATGTATAGCTTGTGTGAAGATGTTTGCCGGTGAGGAAATTGTCCGGGGTAGTGGCCTCGACGGTAGCAATGGCACGTTGGCTGGATACACCTTCGACGCTAATGACAAGTTGTATCATATAGGTGCCTGCCACATCGGCAATGAAGCTCGGATTGGCTGAGGTCGGGTTTTGCAGGACAGCCTTACTGGAATACGGTCTGGAAGTGAATGACCAGTCAAAGGTTAAGGAGGCGGATGTTGACGAAACCGAGCGGCTGCCGTCCAGGGTAGCCAGCTGACCGACGCGAACCGCGCCAATCAGCCCTGCATCGGCATGGACGAATATATTTAAGGCAGCTGTGCGATTGCTGGATGAGTGACTTGCATCGGAATTGTTGCTGCCACACCCGGTAACCATTAAGACTATGGTGAGGGCAAGTATGGGAAGACTCAGTAGAGTATATAGTTTTTGCCTTGTCATGGTTGTCCTTTCCCTTGCTTCACCTTGCGTGAGTAATGTTGGTTATTGCCGTTTTTATAATCAGTCGAATGGGGCAAGTATATAGCTACTCACATCCGTTTTTTTTAATATATCAATATATTGCGAGTCAGTTCACAATCGATATGGGAGACATTGTCTGCCAGTGTCGCCAATTATACTATGGAGATAAGCTAAATAGATTTATATGAGCGAGGTAAGATCGCCGGTTACTACAGTTTGGTACGAGATTCAGTTGTGGTTAATCAACAGTGAGTTAATCTGATGGGTTTATTAAGACATCCTGCGTGGGCCTGGTTCTGCTACGCTATGAATGTAATCCTGATTTTATTAACTCACAACGGACAGACTATGAAAGTAACTACTAAACAGCTCAGTATTATCCTGCTATTGAGTGTTGCAGGCCTGATGATCGCCCGCGCCGATCAAACTGATGAACTGCTGGAGGTCATGAATCAGGCCATGCTGGAGCCGTGTAACATAAAACCCTATCTGGCCTGCCTGGGATTGAAGCAGGATTTTTGCCGCACCCAGGTGGGGATTTCGGTCGATCTGTGTCATAAAAAATATCCGGTGAAACAGGCCAAGGGTGACAATAAGCAGTTATTTGAAAGCTTCGGGATATGTATGCAAACCGAGATAATCACAAGATTGAAACTGAGCAATGTCATGCTGGAGAAGTGTGAGCCGGTATTGAAAACAAATTCACCCAAAGGATAGGGTTTTATATCTATGTGCCAGGCATAAATCTACAGGCGAAAAAAAACCGGCGACACCTTGATGTCGCCGGTAACTCTACTCTCACTACTCTGGCTTTCGGGAATTTACTTGCACATGTTCTTACATAATAGGTGCTCGAGGCTGGCTTTGCCAGCACCGATATAGAATAACACAAGTAACATGATGAAATATGTGGCCGCAAATTCAATACCGTTATTCAGTACAACAAAATTACCATGCTCGGTCAGCCAGTCATAATTACCGTACTCCTTGAGTATCTCCTTGGCTTTATTAAGCCGTTCGATTGCCCCGATGGTGCGGTCAGTCGCGAAGATGCCTGTGCCTGTCGCGATAGCCAACCAGCCGTTATGTATATGTGCGCTAAAGGCTGCGACCAGCATAGTAAACATCAGCGGGATACTGATCAGCCGTACCCCGATACCGAATAACAACAGCACCGCACCGATAATTTCCGTACTTGTCGCGAGAAAGGCCATCAGCGCCGGCGCCGGTAACCCCAGTCCCCATTCAGGGTCTCGAAACCAGGATACGGTACTTTCAAAGTGGTTGAGTTTACTGGCGCCTGCCATCCACATCACGGGTGCAAGGTAAAGGCGTAAGGCCAAGGGGGCAAGAAAGTCGGCAACCCTGGCCTTGTCGAGAAATGTATTTACCCGGATGTAAAGTTGAATCAATTTTTGCATTCATGGTTCTCCTGAAGGCTGTTTGCAGAAAGTGATGTGTGGCAATCAACAGCCGTTGTTGCGCACACCGAGAATGACATGGCGTTCTATTAAATCCTGCATGATAGTCACCCCTCCCTGTATAACAATCTCGGGAGCAGGGTGATTCAGTTCCGTGGCGATTTTTTGCAGCATGGCACGGGTGTTGGGTAGAGACTGTTGTTCAATCAGGTGTAACAAGCGGGCCGTGACCGGATTGAGTTCCATAAAATGGACCTCATCCGCCCGATCACGATAGATCAACAAATAGACCGGGCTGTCCGCGGGCCTGTCGGGCAGATAGTCTGGGCCGATTTGATGAACGGGCCAGCGATAGCTCTGGATCCAGGCCAATGGAGAGAGTACGGGCTGCCCCTGCAACAGATCGCCATGCATATCAATCTTGCTCAGATCCGCTTGCTGCTCGGAGAGTGACAGGGCCAGTTCCGCCCATTCATAGCGGGCCAGTTCGAGCATAAACGGATAGTCATCTTTGTGGACACTGCGCTCATGTTGCAGGTAATCGAGAAATTCTCGTGGCATCTCCGGGAATAGCGGGGTCTTCGCCTTGTGGGTGTGATAGTAATCGCGAATCAGTTGGTGCCAGCGCGCATCATCGTGAATGGCGCGCAGTACCGGGTAGGCGCTGCTCATGAAGTCTTCGACATTGTTATAAAACAAATCGGTATAGATCTTCATACGGCGGGCTTCGACATCACCTGGACATGGGTGGGTCTGTGGGTTGCGGATGTGGGCCGCAAATTCGTATTGTTTGCGGAGAAACGTTGCCTGCTCAGCCATGCTGCCGCCTGGTGGTGGTTTGCGCCTGCCAGTTGTTCTGCAGGCGGTGAATGGTCTGGACTTCGGTTAACAACTCGTCGAGCGGGGGCAGATTAAAGTCGCGCTCCAGCAGGGTTGGTATTACGCCGAAATGTCGGTAGGTCTTTTCCAGCAGGGTCCACACCGGGTCGATGACATCGGCGCCGTGGGTGTCGACGATCAAATCTTCCGCTTCATTATAATGACCGGCGACATGGATGTAGCGGATGCGCTCGGCGGGCAGGGCCAGTAAAAATTGTTCTGCATCATAGCGGTGATTGACACTATTGACATAGATGTTGTTGACATCCAGCAGCAGGTCGCAATCGGCCTCATGCAATACCGCATTCAGGAAATCGATTTCCTCCATTTCCTTGCCGGGGGCGGCATAATAAGAAACATTTTCGATGGCTATGCGCTGTTCGAGGATGTCCTGTACCCGTCGGATGCGACCGGCCACATGGTGTACGGCCTGTTCCGTAAAGGGGATGGGCATCAGGTCATAGAGGTGCCCGTCGTCGCAGCAATAACTCAGATGCTCACTATAGCCGCGTATCTGGTGTTGCTGGATAAATTGTTTGAGTTTATACAGGAATGCCTCATCCAGTGGCGCAGGGCCACCTATAGATAAAGACAATCCGTGGAAGATGAAGGGATAGCGTTCGGTAAAGGCACGAAACTGCCGGGCATTACTGCCACCGATACCCATCCAGTTTTCCGGGGCGACCTCCATGAAGTCGATTTCGGAAGGAAATCGGTCTGCGAGCGGGCCGGCGATGGACCGCCGCAGACCGAGTCCGGCACCATGAACAGAGAATGTTTGCATGTTCATGTCGAAACAGTGATGCG
>JAHEDB010000268.1 GCA_024641465.1 Chromatiales bacterium
ATGGTCAGCAGGGTGGGGGAGACCTCGGGCATCCAATCCGGCAGGCGCGCCCGTCGGCGCAGTAATTGCTGACGATAGCGGCCCAGGCCGCGGCCGATATTTTCCTGCAGGATAATATCCTGTTCCAGGCGATACACCGCTAGTTCGACACTTTTGTCATCAAGATCGGCAAAGATAAAGCGACTTTTCAGCAGGTCGAGGAACGGGGCGTGGAAGAAATCCTCCTCCAGGCATTCCAGCAGGGCCTCCAGTGCGGCGGCGGCGCTGGTAGTGGAGAGGGCCCAGCCCGAGGCATCGTCCAGCTGCACACCGGCGCGTTCCAACAGGGCCCGCAGGCGTCGCGCCAGACGGCGGTTTTCGGTTACCACGCCGATCTGCTTTTTACCCTGGATCAGCCAGTGGCGGATCTGGGTGTCGACCGCTCGGGCCTCCTGTTCGTGGTTAACGGCACTGAACACGCGGATAGTCCCGGCCAGGGGGCTGGCGGGGACCGTGTCGGCAAACCCCGTCGCCCGTGCCCGCAATGATTCCCCATCGTCCTGATAGACGGCGGCCAGACAACGGCGGTAGTCAGATTCATTGCTTGTTTCCGGCGATGGCTCGTACTCCAGCACTGTCACCGCGGCGAGCTGTCGGGCGCGGGCCAGCCAGTCCTGTTCGGCCCGGGATAAAAAGGCATAGCCGGCCAGGTACAGGTTGTGCCCTTCGATCCGGGGCAGGGCCTGGTTGAGGGCCAGTACATAGGCCATGGTCGAATCGATCTGTTGCTGGTCGTGCAGTTGCTGTTGCCAGGCGTGCCACAGGGTGTAGACGATGCGGGCCTCGTGGCTGAAAGGCGGCAGGCGGAGATCGCTAATCTGGTAGGCCGCGGCGAGCTGTTGGGTGAAGCCCTGCTGATCGTCCGGCAGGCGGATCAGATTGAGGGTCAGCTCATCGAATAGTTGCAGCAGGTTTTCGGCCAGCGACCAGGGATTGGCGCCGCCGAGCAGGCCCGTTTGTTCCAGCAGGGCCTCGACCAGTTGCAGTTCACGGGTTTGATCGTCACACAGCCGGATGTCATCCGGCAGAAACTGCCTGGCCCACTCCCTGAGATTAAGGATCCGCGGCCCCAGCAGGGCCGGGTAGCCCTTGGCCTGGGCGGCGGCCAATAGCTGATGGCGCAAATGGCGTGCCGCCGTATTGTCTGGCAGCAGCACCATGATTTGGCTGAGCTTGGGCAGATCAGACAGGTGATCCTGGATGATGCGCCCCGCCAACGCCGTCAGGGGATCGGCGTGACAGGGGATCAGGAATGTGGCTGGGGCATCACTGGCGGTTGGAGGAGTCATGTCGTCTTTAGACGACCCGTCGGGAATTGCTTAACGCTCGAGATATTGCAGCTTGTCTTTGACGCCGTCCCACTCCGTGGCATCATCCGGCGGGGCCTTTTGTTCGGTGATCACCGGCCACAGCTTGGTCAACTCGGCATTGAGTTCGGTGTAGCTTTCCATTCCGGCCGGGACATCGTCCTCGGCAAAAATGGCGCCGGCGGGGCATTCGGGTTCACATAGGGTGCAGTCAATGCATTCGTCGGGATCGATGACCAGAAAGTTGGGACCCTCGTGAAAACAGTCGACGGGACAGACCTCGACACAATCGGTGTATTTACATTTGATGCAGTTTTCTGTCACCACGTAGGTCATCGCTTACTCCTCGGATAATGTCTGTTCGGATTGAATAGTAGTCGCCCGCTATTTTAATGGCAAATGATACGGCTGTGTAGTTCAGCTTTGGCTATCGAGTTGTTTGAGTCGGTAGAGGATATCCAGTGCCTGTTTGGGATTGACTTGATCGGGATCAATATCGGACAGGTATTCCATTAACTGAAGGGGATAGTTTTTCTCAGAGACGATGTCTTTTTTATCGGCTTGCGGGACAGGAGTATGGCCTTCGGCCTCGAGTTGTTGCAATTTCTGCCTGGCGCGCGTGATCACCTGCTCCGGCACCCCGGCCAGGGCCGCGACCTGTAGCCCATAACTCTTGCTGGCCGGTCCCGGTTTGACGCTGTGTAAAAAGATGATGTGCCGGTCATGCTCCGAGGCGTCGAGGTGGACATTACGGACCTCGGCAAACTGTTCCGGCAGGGCGGTCAGCTCGAAGTAGTGGGTCGCAAACAGCGTATAGGACTGGATGCGACTGGCGAGGGCCTCGGCGCAGGCCCAGGCCAGGGCCAGGCCGTCGAAGGTGCTGGTGCCGCGGCCGATCTCGTCCATTAATACCAGACTCTGCTCGGTTGCGTTGTGCAGGATGTTGGCGGTCTCGGTCATCTCCACCATGAAGGTGGAACGACCACCGGCCAGGTCGTCGGCGGCGCCGATACGGGTAAAGATCCGATCGATGGGGCCGATGCGCGCCGCTTGGGCCGGGACATAACTGCCGATACTGGCGAGTAATACAATCAAGGCGGTTTGACGCATGTAGGTTGATTTGCCACCCATGTTGGGGCCGGTGACGATCAGCATGCGTTGTTGTGGATCGAGTCGGATGTCGTTCGGCGTGAAGGGGGCGGTCTGCACGTGCTCGATCACCAGATGACGACCGGCCTGGATCGACAGGCCCGGTTCAGTATCCAGGACCGGGGCCTGCAGGTTCAGTTTAATGGAGCGTTCAGCGAGGTTGGATAGGGCATCGAGATTGGCCAGAGCGACAGCGGTCTGTTGCAATTTGCCGAGCTGGACGATCAATTGCTCGAGCAAATTGTCATAGAGCATTTTCTCCCGCGCCAGGGCGCGTTCACTGGCGCTCAGTACCTTATCTTCCAGTTCCTTCAACTCGGGGGTGATATAACGCTCGGCGCCCTTGAGGGTCTGACGGCGCTGGTAATCCTCGGGTACCTTGTTGCTGTTGAGGCGCGACACCTCGATGTAATAACCGTGCACCCGGTTAAAACCGACCTTGAGGGTATTGATGCCGGTGCGTTGCCGCTCGCGAGTTTCGATCACGGTGAGGATCTCACCGGCGTTTTCCCGCAGGGTGCGCAACTCATCGAGCTGGCTATCATAATCTGCGGCGATAACACCACCGTCGCGGATCAGCAGCGGTGGCGATTCGATAATGGCCGAGGCGAGTAATTCATGCAGCTCTGGATAGGTGGTGATGCGTCTTGCCAGCATGGCCAACAGACCGCCGTTACCTTGCGGCAGGTGTTGTTGTAACAGCGGCAGGCGGGCCAGGGCGCTGCGTAACTGGGTCAGGTCCCGGGGCCGGGCCGACTTGAGGGCGATACGGGTCAGGATGCGTTCGATGTCGCCGATGCCGCGCAGGGTCTCGTGCAGCAGATCATTGTCTATCGTGCTTAGCAGATCGCGAATGGCCTGCTGCCGGGCCTGCAGGACGAGCTGGTCGCGCAACGGTTGTTTGATCCAACGGCGCAGCAGGCGGCTGCCCATGGCGGTGGCGCAGTGGTCCAGCACGCCCACCAGGCTGTGGGCCGGATTACCGGACAGGCTGTCCTCCAGTTCCAGATTCCGGCGCGTGGCGGGATCGAGAATAATGCTGTCGCTGTGGTGTTCGACGTGCAGGCTATGGATATGCGGCAGGCTGGAACGTTGGGTGTCACTGACATATTGCATCAGGCCACCAGCAGCGATCACCGCCAGCGGGACCTCATCACAGCCAAAGCCGGTCAGGTTTTGCGTTGCAAACTGGGTGCATAATTTCTGTTCGGCCAGGGCCCGGTCAAATTGCCAGTCGGCCAGGGTCTTGCTGCTCAGGCAATAACTTTGCATACCGGCCAGGTCGAGGGACTGGGCGTGGATCAGCTCGGCGGGTTTGAGTCTGGCCAACTCATTTTCCAGGGCGGACTGTGTCTCCAGCTGGCTGATGGTGAAGCGGCCGGTGGAGAGCTCCAGCATCGCCAGGCCAAATTGCCCCTTGTGGGCATGGATGGCCGCGAGCAGGTTTTCCCGCCGTTCCTCCAGCAGGGCCTCGTCAGTGATGGTGCCGGGGGTGACGATGCGCACCACCTTGCGCTCCACCGGCCCCTTGCTGGTGGCCGGGTCACCGATCTGTTCGCAAATGGCGACCGACTTGCCCTGCCTGATCAGCTTGGCCAGGTAGTTTTCCACCGCATGATAGGGCACACCCGCCATGGGAATGGGTTGACCGGCGGACTGGCCGCGGGCGGTGAGGGTGATGTCGAGCAGTTTGGAGGCCTTTTGCGCATCCTCAAAGAACAGCTCATAAAAATCCCCCATGCGATAGAACAGCAGGGTGTCGGGATACTCCGCCTTAAT
>JAHEDB010000269.1 GCA_024641465.1 Chromatiales bacterium
CTCCGCCGCGGTGATCTATGCGCTGGATGGCTACGCCAAGCCCATGCTGGGCGAGTATCCTCTCATCTCCTGGGTGTGTGGTGTCCTGGGTGTGGTCATCTGGCTGGCGGCCTGGCCGCGCGAACCGGACTGATTGCCGAATATCGGGGCCATAATACGATGCAGGCACAACTAATAAAGAATTACCGGCTGCCGGTGATGAACGTCTTGCACTACTCAAATAATATTGCCGAATTGATCGCCGATGCAGATATAACGGTCAGCCGTGACGATGCTCAGCAGATGCTGGATTTGATCGGCAGCCTGGAACCGAAGGTGCAAGGGGTCCTGGCCAATCGTCAAAACAGTTATTCGTTCAGTTTCGAGGCGCAGCTTATATTCAGAGAATATCGCGGTGTTAAGGCCTTAGCGATTCTGACTTATTCACGTCTCGCTTATATCGCCGCCAAATTGCACCACGCCAAGTACTATAAGATGCGCACCTTTATGCAACGTGAAGAGGCGCTACACTGGTTGAGCGAGGTCATCGCGGATTAAATCCAGTCTAAATCATTAGCAATTACCACAACCCGTCACTAAAACAGTTATTATCGAAAATATCGGTATGGCCCGGGTTTTGGGTAAACCTCTGGTATCGTGATCGACGGTGTAAGTTTGTATTCGAAAATACGATACGTGTTGCGCAGGGTAATATCGATTTTGCTGATACAGCTTATTTTTAAAAAAGAATTTATCCCCTCATCAATACGTGTAACTTGTTGTAGTGAGAAACATTGCTACACTTCAGGTGGGTTATAAATATAATAATACTGTCCACCGAGGGGGAACGAGTGACCAGCAACAAAACGGAAGTCTCCAGACTACCCCTTTCCATCGATAGCGATATATTCCTGCGTAGCCTGTTGCGTGAACTGTCCGGTACCCTGGAAGAGGTGGTCGGCCTGACGGAGGCGGCGGGTTTTGTCAGTATCGTTGGACAGCATATCGGCGAGTGGATGGATCGTGAATATCGCAAGGCATTGTGTGCAGAACATTTAAGTCAGCAACAGGTATCAGATGTGTTGGTGGATCTGAAAAAACGGATTAATGGCGATTTTTATGTCATATCTGCCGATCATGACAGGATCGTCCTCGGTAATCGGTATTGCCCATTTGGCGACAAGGTGCTGGATCGTACATCGCTGTGTATGATGACCTCCAATGTTTTTGGGACTATCTCAGCCGAGAATCTGGGTTATGCCAAGGTTTGTCTGCACAATACCATTGCCGGAGGTGACAAGGAGTGCAAGGTCACCATTCATATTAATCACAACACTACGGCCGCACAGGATGAGGGGCGAGAATATTACAAAACGTGATGTCACATGCAAGCCAATGAATTTTTGCAGCTCGCCGATGCCCTGCCGGAGAGCCTGATCCTGCTGTCTGCGGAAGGCAGAATTATTGCGGCCAATAAGTCAGCCGTCCGATTTTTACAAATTGATCACGATAGACCGCCGGATTGTTTTCTAGGTGAGTTTACCGACACCAACCCTGAACGACTTGAAGCCGTCCTGCGCACCTGGAGCCGCAGCCGCTCCGCTGTTCCGGCTGCGCTTAAGTGGAAGGGTGAGAACAGGCGATACTGGCGGTGCCAGGGATTTTTATTGACCCCGGCAACCAAGACGGAGAAGGCGCAACTGGTGTTGCGCTGCATCCCGGATAAGTCCTCGGCCAGTGAGTTTAGCGCATTAAACCGTGAACTGGAGAGACAACAGCGAACCCTGCGTAAACTGCTGGACAGTCGGGACCAACTGGCGAAGGCACACGAACTCGCGCTGGTGACGCTGCACAGTATCGGCGATGCCGTTATTACTACTAATAGTCGCGGCGAAGTCGAGTTTTTGAATCCGATAGCCGAGACACTCACCGGCTGGAACACGTCGACAGCGCAAGGTAAACCCGTCGACAAGATATTTAATATTATCAATGAAGTCACCCGCCAGCCGGCAGTGAATCCGGTGGCCCGTTGCCTGACCGAGGGTCGCATCGTTGGACTGGCCAACCATACGGCCCTGATCGCCCGCGACGGGACTGAATATGTCATTGAAGATTCGGCTGCGCCGATCCGCGACAGCCACGGCGAGATACACGGTGTGGTGCTGGTGTTTCGCGATGTCACGGGGGATCGTCTGGCGCGTCGGCAACTGGAATATCTCGCCCAACATGACATCCTCACCGGCCTGCATAATCGCCATTACTTTGAACTGCAACTGGATCATGTGGTCAAGCTGGCAACACGGGAACGATCCCGCTATGCGCTGTTTTATATCGACCTCGATCAGTTCAAGGCAATCAATGATACCGCCGGTCACGCCGCCGGTGACAGTCTGCTGACCGAGGTGGCGCACCTGTTTGCCAGTCGTCTGCGTAAGGGGGATATTCTGGCGCGTCTGGGGGGCGATGAGTTTGGGGTGTTGCTGAATAATCTACCGATGGATGCGCTGGATACGGTGGCGCGTTCCTATGTACAGGCGCTGGAGGGTTTTCACTTTAACTGGGATGGCAGGCAGTACGATATTACGCCCAGTGTCGGCATCGCGATCATTGATCAGGCCACCGTCTCGGCCGCCGAGGTGATGCGCGAGGCGGATATCGCCTGCTACACCGCCAAGCGCGAGGGGCGTAATCGCTATCACCTGTATTCAGCGGATGACGAATCCGGTTTAGATGCCCTGGGTGAGATGGGCATGGTGAACGAGATCCGCAGCGCATTGGTGAACAACAGCTTTGTACTCTATACCCAATCCATTGTGGCCATGGCTACGGACACGAATGTCATGAGCGAGGTCCTGTTGCGCATGACGACCGGGACCGCGGATGTTATTCCCCCCGCCGCTTTTATTCCGGTAGCTGAGCGCTATGGTTTGATGCCGATGATCGATCAGTGGGTGGTGCGCACTACGCTGGCGCAGTTACAGTCCAATATTACACGCGGCCTGGATCACACCTACTCGATCAACCTGTCGGGTTCGTCGTTTGGCGATAGCGAGATCCTGTCGATATTGAAATCCACCCTGGCCGAATCCCCGCAACTGGCCAGGCAGATCATGATTGAGGTGACCGAGACCTCGGCGGTGCGGCATATCGAAAAGGCGATCGATTTCATGCGCGAGTTATGCAGCCTGGGGATCCGATTTGCGCTGGATGATTTTGGCACCGGTTTCAGTTCCTTTGCCTATCTGAAGCATCTGCCGATTGAGGTGATCAAGATCGATGGGACTTTTGTGCGTGACATCATGACCGATCCGGTGGACCAGGCCATGGTGCGGTCGATCAATCATATCGCCCACTCACTGGGTAAAAAAACCATTGCCGAGTTTGTCGAAAACGAAGAGGTGCTGGATTATTTGCGTGAGATCGGTGTCGACATGGTGCAGGGGTATCATATCGATCGCCCCGGACCGATACACTGATTTCAGGCAGGTCGTTGCAGGGGCCCTTCAACGGCCTGACGTTTCTCTTTCCCCGCCAATATTTCAATCAGGCTCAATGCAAAATCCATCGCCGTACCGGGGCCGCGTGAGGTGATGATATTGCCGTCGATGACCACGGCCTGTTCCCGGTAATCAATCCCGGCCATATCCTGTAGCGGTATACCACCGGGAAAACTGGTGGCCTGTCTGCCCTTTAACAGTCCTGCGCGGGCCAGCACCCGCGGGGCGGCACAGATCGCGGCGATGTAGTTGCCGGCGGCATGGATGCGTAGCAGCAATTCGTGAATGCGTGGGTCATTATTCAGGTGATCGGCGCCGGGCAGCCCACCGGGCAGGACGACCATGTCGAACTCATCATGCATGACCTTGGCGAGGGAGGTTTTGGGTAACAGGACCATGCCGCGACTGGCGGTGACCGGCTTGTCGTCGAGCCCGGCGGTGATGACCGTGAACCCGGCGCGGGTCAGCAGGTCGGTGATGGTGACGGCCTCTAGTTCTTCACAACCTTGTGCAAGGGGGACGAGGATGTTTGCCATGCCAGACTCCTTCGGGAACGCTGCTGGATCAATTGCGAGATGGGCACCAATGTTACCCCCATTTGCGCCAGCTGCGGCAGTTCCTGTTCGAGTACGCTCAGGGTCTGTGGGTGAGGGTGGCCAATGGCCAGGGCGCTACCGGTTTTTTGTGCCTGCCAGATGAGACGTTTGAATTGAGTGAGAATGGCCTCGGTCTCGATAACGTTATCCAGAAAGATATCCCGGCCGGTATTCAGCACACCAT
>JAHEDB010000270.1 GCA_024641465.1 Chromatiales bacterium
ACGCCGTTTGATTTCAAGTGAATAATTCAGCTCAATGATTTTCAGGTCGAGGCTGATTCATCAGCCGGTAAAAAAATTCTCTACCTTTGAGCTTGGCCTTGGTGGTCGGGCGCAATCTTATCGTGCCGCATGCATTGATATAACTCGCTGTGTTATTCGTTTATTCGAAGCAGATTTGAATACAGCTTTGTATTTATAGATCACCGCTCTTTTTGACTCGTTCGGCGCAATAAGATTGCGCCCTACGAGCTTATTGAGTTTATAACTCGCGTCATCAATTAAATAAACCAGAGTAGGGCGCAATCCTATTGCGCCGCATGCGTTGCTATAACTCGATGTGTTATTCGTTTATTCGAAGCAGATTTGACTACAGCTTTGTATTTATAGATCACCGCTCTTTTTGACTCATGCGGCGCAATAAGATTGCGCCCTACGTTGCTACTTCTTGCCGATCTTTCCCTCTGCCCCCGATAACAAATTCTGAATATTACTCTTATGCCGCCAGAACAGGACGATGGTCATGATCGCGGTGAGGATGACGAGTTCCTTATGGCCGGTGATGAACCAGACATATAGCGGGGCGAGGGCGGTGGCGATGAGGGCGGAGAGGGAGGAGATCTTGAAGCCCTTGGCGATCAGCAGCCAGGTGAGGCCGGTGGCGGCGCCGGCCAGCCAATGAAAACCGAATAATACGCCGAGCATGGTGGCCACGCCCTTGCCGCCCTTGAAGCCGAAGAACACCGGGAACAGATGGCCGAGGAAGGCGGCGATGCCGACCAGGCCGATGGTCAGCGGGTTACGGGTGAAGCCCCAGGCGATGAGTACCGGCAGAAAACCTTTCAGGGTGTCACCGAACAGGGTGATGGCGGCGGGTCTTTTGCCGCCGACACGCAATACGTTGGTGGCGCCGGGATTGCCGGAACCCTCGCTGCGTGGGTCGGGTAAGCCCATGAGTTTGCAGACAATAATCGCTGTCGAGATGGAACCCAGCAGGTAGGCGAGGAGGATAAGGGTGAGTTCGAGCACGGTCTTCGGTTCTCTTATATATAGGGGTGGGGGAATTATAGGGGCAGGGGTGGGGGGCCTGTCCAGTGGGGGTGTTCAGCAATGGCGGTGGATGCCGTATCATGTCCCCTCGTCACGACAACCCGCAAAGTAGCATACAACCGCCATGGACATTATTTACCTCAACGACCTGCGCATCGAGACCATTATTGGCATCTTCGACTGGGAGCGGGAGATCAAGCAGACCATCAGCCTCGATATCGAGATGGCGACGGACATCCGTAAGGCCGCAGCCTCGGACCATATCGACGATACCCTCGACTACAAGGCCGTTTCCAAACGCCTGATCGACTTTGTCGAGGGCAGTGAGTTCCAACTGGTCGAGACCCTGGCCGAGCGTATCTGCGAGATCGTCCTTACCGAATTCAATGTGCCGTGGGTCAAATTGCGCGTCAACAAGCAAGGCGCAATCCGCGGCGCGCAGGATGTGGGTGTGCTGATCGAACGCGGACAGAAGAAATAAACAAATGAACCACCAAGACGCCAAGACACCAAGAAAATATTTTAAAACTATATTTTTTTTCTTGGTGTCTTGGTGCCTTGGTGGTGGAAGATAAAAACAAGTTTGCACGGAATGGAAAAAACCACCATGCACCGGATTTACATCAGCATCGGCAGCAATATCGAACCGGCCCGTCACGTGCGTCTGGCCATCGCGGCCCTGCATGAGTATTACGGCGCGCTGATCATCTCCAGTGTCTATGAGAGCGAGGCGGTGGGGTTTGAGGGCGAGAACTTTTATAACCTCGTAGTCGGCCTGGATACCGAACAGGCTGTCAACACCGTCAATCGCACCCTGCATGAGATCGAGGATCGTTACGGTCGTGAACGCAGTGGCCCGCGGTTTTCAGCACGGACCATCGATCTGGACCTGTTGCTGTACGATGACCTGATCCTGCAACAGGATAAACTGGTCTTGCCGCGTGAGGAGATCCTGCAAAACGCCTTTGTCCTGTGGCCCCTGGCCGAAATCGCGCCGACCTTAATCCATCCGCTATCGCACAAACCGATGTCAGAATTGTGGGCGCGGTTTGAGAAAGACAGGCAACAGTTGAAACCCATCGCTTTTAGCTGGGACAGTTAGTCATACATCCGACAACAGTCGGGGCATTAAAGAAAATCCTCTCTTCAGACGATAAATGGCTGATATTGACAGTCAGATGAATCGTCACTAACCCTAATTTTAAAGAGTAATCTCCCGGCGCATCTGTGGAGCAGTTGTTTATCGTTCCGATGTACGCAGGTGAAGCAGGAACCGGAGTCTGGATATGAAACATTCCCTTACTGGCATGAGCAGGCTGTATCATCAGGGCGATCGGATCATGATCGTGGTTTGCTGGATCATGGTGGCCCTGGCCTTTGTCCTGGCGTCCTGGTATCAGACCTGGCAAGAGGCGCTGTGGATTGGCCTGCCAGCCGGGGCCGTACCGACGGCCCTGATGTTTCTGTTACCGGCGGGGCGGCTGACCCGTAGCGCCATGGGGGCGGCGTTCATGATCCTCTCGGCGCTGCACATCCATCAGGCCCACGGTATGCTCGAAATGCATTTCGGTATTTTCGTGTTGTTGGCCTTCCTGCTGTTTTATCGTGACTGGTTGCCGATTATTGTTGCTGCGGGGGTCATTGCCGTGCATCACCTGGCCTTTAATTTTTTACAGGAGAGTGGTTATCCGGTGTTTGTGTTTGCCAATCGCACCGGCATTTCGATTGTGTTGATTCATGCGGCCTTTGTGGTGTTTGAGAGTGTCATCCTGGTTTATATGTCCGTGCTGTTTCGCAAGGAGGCGGTGCAGGCGATTGAGTTGCGTGAGATAGGTCGCCACCTGGCCGTGGTCGATGGCAAGATTGATTTGAAATACCGGCAGGCCAATGCGCAAAGTATTTTTGCCAAAGACTTTAATCATTTCATCGATGAAATCGATCAGACTATGAAGAAGGTCCAGCAGGCGGCGTCACATCTGAATTCCGCCACGGAAGAGATGATGGGCATCAGCGCGCAGTCGGATCAGAGCATGCAGCGTCAACATACCGAAGTGGACCAGGTCGCCACCGCGATCAACCAGATGACCGCGACGGTGCAGGAGGTGGCGCGCAACGCCACGGCCGCGGCGACGGCGGCGGGCGCCGCCGACGTGCAGGCCAATGAAGGTCGCAAGGTGGTGACCCAGACGATCGATGCGATCGAAACCCTGGCCTCACGCGTTGAACAGGCGGCGGAGGTTATTAATCGGGTGCATAGTCATACCGAGGAGATCGGCATGGTGCTGGAGGTGATCAAGGATATCGCCGAGCAGACCAATCTGCTGGCCCTCAATGCGGCGATCGAGGCGGCCCGCGCCGGAGAACAGGGGCGGGGTTTTGCGGTGGTGGCCGATGAGGTACGGACCCTGGCCAGCCGGACCCGCAAATCGACCGAAGAGATTCACAGCATGATCGAGCAATTACAAAGCGGCGCCAAGGAAGCGGTCAGCGTGATGGAAGAAGGCCGCGAACATGCCAAATATGGTGTTGAGCAGACCAGCCACACGGGCGAGGCCCTGGATGAGATCACCGCCGCAGTATCGACCATCAATGATATGAACACCCAGATTGCCAGCGCTGCGGAACAGCAGAGTATGGTGGCGGAAGAGATCAACAAAAACATCGTCAATATCTCCCAGGTTGCGGCGCAAACGGCTGAGGGTGTCAGGCAGGGGGCGACGGCCAGTCAGGGTCTGGAAAGCCTGGCCACGGAAATGCGCCTACTGGTCGACAAGTTTCAGGTCTGATCGACCTGCATCAGGTCTTGAGTGAACGCCCGCCATCGATGGTCAACACCTGACCGCTCATATAACCCGCATCCTTGATCAAATACAGTATCGCTTTGGCGATGTCCTGCGGCGCGCCTTTGCGTTTTAATACGGTGCGATTGATGATGCGTTGCTTGGTGACCTCATCGATATTTTCGGGCCAGAGGATCGCACCGGGGGCGACGGCGTTGACGCGGATGTCGGGGCCGAGTTCCACGGCCAGGGCCTTGGTCAACATCACCAGACCGGCCTTGGCGGTGCTGTAGATCGGAAAGGCCTTGAGGGGCCGATCGGCATGGATGTCGACGATGTTGACGATACAGCCCTGGTGTCGGGCGAGGAAGGGGGCGGCGGACTGGGAGAGGAAAAACGGCGCCTTGAGGTTGCTGCCGATG
>JAHEDB010000271.1 GCA_024641465.1 Chromatiales bacterium
GTCATGCTGTCCAGCACCAGACGCACACCAACAAACTGCTCGTTACCGATATCCTTGCGAGCCGCCACGACGGGTTCAACCACCGTCACGCGATCCTTTTCTGCGTAATACAGAAAGGCCGTATCAACCTGCCAGGGCGAGTTGTCCTGTGCCACCACGTGTTGTGCCGTCCCGGCCAACAGGGTCGTAGTCGCGGCGCTCAACAACCTGCGCACGGTTTTGGGTTTGGTTAATTGCATCCACAACCTCCCCCACCGACACCCGAGCCGCCCCTGGAGGCCTCCTTACTGAAATAGATATGCTCATCCAGAAAGGCATCCACCGGATAGGGTTCGAGTTGCATCTTTTGTTCGGCCAGATGGCCGCGTTGCCAGGGTTCCACCCCGCTACAGGCGGTTTGCAGGAAGGCGAACATTAGCAGCATCAGTAATGTGTAATATTTCATCCGGCTCTCCTTATTGACTCATGGCCGCGCGTATCTTGAGTTCCAGCTCGCCCCGATCATCACTGCGAAAACCGATATGGGACAAGAGTAGATTGCCGTTACGGTCGATCAGGTAGCTGCTGGGCATACCTTTTAAACCATAAGCCTGTGCCGAAACCCCTTTTGGATCAAAACCGACGGTGAAGTCAGCCGGGTATTGTTTCAGAAACGCCTTGGCCAGTTGACTGTCTTCATCGAGATTGATGGCAATGATCTTCAGACCGGCATTGCCATAGCGCGCCTGCATCTCATTCAACCAGGGGAAGGACTTGCGGCACGGCACACACCACGAGGCCCAGAAATCCACATACACAACCTTGCCGCGCAACTGACTGAGTTTGAGCGGTCCGGCAGCGGTCGCCACCGTAAAATCCGGCGCCTGACCGGCCTGTGCCGACAGGCCTGTACTTAGTCCAAGGAGCATTAGCAAAATCAGTTTACGCATGGCATCCCTCGCGATGGAATGGAATAGTTAAATAATATTGTATTACACTGAATAAATAATCACATTTTTATCACATTTACCAATCGTTCTTAACGCTTATCCGTGCCGGGGTCTTTTACGAGTCGTGTTTGTAACGATGCCAGATAAACAAATAGACACCAGCATTGATACAGATGACCACGGCGGCAAATAGATACTGCATCTCACGCGTCAGATCGGCAGGATAAATCAGCGGAATCAGATACCGGCCGATAAAGTCGCCTTCATAGGCCCTTCTACCGGACAACTCACGCAACTGGTTTTCCCAGGGCGTGAGTGGACACAACCAGCCGTTTAGTTCCACCAGAAAACCCCAGATGATCGCTGGCAGGTGCAGCCAGCCCCAGCGGGGCCGACGCAACACCAACAGACCACCCAGCAGGACAAACAGGATAAACAGCAGGTGCAGGATAATAATCAGATTGGAAAGCCAGAAATAAACGGTTTCCACGGCGAGTTTATTTTTTCGACTTGATGTGTTTCATCAGACGCTTGCGCTTTTGTTGCTGGCGCTGCGTCAGGGTATTTTTGCGCCCTTCGAACGGATTCGTGCCGGTCTTGAATTCGATGCGCAGGGGCGTACCCTTGAGGCGCAGATGCTTACTGAAACCATTCATCAGATACCGTTTGTAGGCCGCCGGCACCGCATCGACCTGATTACCGTGGATAATAATCAGCGGCGGATTCTGGCCACCCTGGTGGGCATAACGCATCTTGATGCGCCGGCCCTTGGATAACGGTGGTTGATGGGCGGTCACCATGTCTTCCAGCAGTCGCGTCAGACGTGGGGTCTGGAATTTCGCCATGGCCGACTTATAGGCGACGTTGATCGAACCAAACAGGTCGCCTACACCGCTGCCGTGGCGGGCGGAGATAAAGTGGATCTTGGCGAAATCGACAAAGGTCAGTTTGCGCTGCAACTCACCCTTAACCTTGTCACGCTGTTCGACCTCCAGGCCGTCCCATTTATTGATGGCGACCACCAGGGCTCGCCCCTTGTCGATGACAAACCCGAGCAGTGAGGCGTCCTGATCGGTAATCCCTTCACTGGCGTCGAGCATCATGATCACCACGTGGGCATCGTCGATGGCCTGGAGGGTTTTAATGACGCTGAATTTTTCGATGGCCTCATTGATCTTGCCGCGGCGCCGCACCCCCGCCGTATCGATCAAGACATAGTCCTGCTCGTCACGCACAAAGGGCAAATAGATGCTGTCGCGGGTCGTGCCGGGCAGGTCAAAGGTCACCACGCGTTCTTCACCCAGGATACGATTCACCAGGGTGGACTTACCGACATTGGGTCGGCCGACCACGGCGATACGGATACCCTTATGTTGCTCCAGATCCAGTTCATGATCTTGTTCATCCGGCTCTGGTAATTCGGCCAGCACCTGCTCGATCAGGTTTGTCACACCCCGACCATGCACCGCCGATATTGCGAAGGGTGTGCCCAGCCCCAGGGCGTGAAAATCGGCCACCACCACATCGGCGTTCAGACCATCGGTCTTGTTGACGACAATATGAATAGTCTTGCCGGTGGTACGCAGACGGTGGGCAATATCGCGATCCAGGCCCGTCAGGCCGTCTTTGGCATCGGCCATAAACAGCACAATATCGGCCTGCTCCACCGCCAGCCACGACTGGGTGGCCATCATCGCATCCACACCCTCATCATCGCCGCTCAGACCACCGGTATCGATCACGATAAACGGTTTGCCGCCCAGCTTGCCTTCACCGAACTTGCGGTCCCGCGTCAATCCCGGTTGATCGGCAACCAGGGCGTCGCGGCTCTTGGTGAGGCGATTGAATAAGGTGGATTTACCCACATTGGGTCGACCCACCAGGGCGATTACGGGTTTCATGGATGCTTCTTATGTACTAGTGATGTATCGATTATAGGGCGCAAGGCCGGGATCGCCAAAGTGGCGGTAGATTTTACTCTTTGTCCGCAACTCGATAGGCCGACAACAGGCCCTCGCGGGTAATGGCCAGTACGGTATCGTCCTGTACCACCGGTGTGGCGAGGATATTGCGGGTTTTGCTGAACTGGCGATCATCCTCGATGTAACCGCTCTCCGGGTCTGACGCATCCAGGATGCTATAACCCAACTGAGTACGCGCCAGCATGCGTCCATCATCACGCGCCATCCAGTGCAGATAACCGTTAAAGTCACCGACGAGTATGTAGCGTCCCTGAAATGCCGGTTGCGACAGGCTGCGGCGTAACAGGCCATCCTGCTTCCACAGCGTCGCACCGTTAAAACGATCCAGCGCCCACAGCTGACCTTCGGCATCGCTGATATAAATCTTGTTGGAATCGACCACCATGCCGGCATAGGATGAAATATCCCTGACCCAGAGGATTCGTCCCGAGTCGAGTTTCACCGCGGCCAGCCGCCCCTGATAGGCAACGGTATAAATTACCTCATCGCTGACTACGGGGTCGGCATCGATATCGATCAGACGTTCGATCTCATTGCGGCCACGTGGTACGGCAATGGTTGTTTCCCACAGGACATTGCCATTGCTCAGGGCCAGCGCGGTGAGCTTGCCGTTATCGGCGCCGCTGATCACGATATCATTGCTGATGACCGGTGTGCTGATGCCACGCAGGCTGAGTACCGGCATATTACGATCATGCGCCCACACCTTGTTGCCGGTATTGGCTTGCAGGGCATTGATGCGACCGTCTACGGTTTGAACGATGATAAAACCGTTATGACTCAACGGTGGGGAGATGACCTCACTACTGAGCTGTTGACGCCACACCTGCTTGCCGGTGCCCTTGTTAAGCGCCAGCACTTCACCACGGCTGGTACCAAAGTACAGCTGTTGTTTATCAAAAGTGATTTGAGTGCCGGCACTGGTATCAAACTGCTGGCGCCACAGGACATGGCCCTCGGCCAGGTCCCAGGCCACGACCAGGCCTTCGTGATCGATGGAATAACCGGCCTGGCCGTCGAGCGCCGGGGCAAACTTCAGGTATTTGTCACTCGCCCCGAAACCAATATAACGTTGCCAGAGGCGCTTGATATCGAGCCTGTTATCCAGCTTGACCAGTTCAACCGGGGGTAAAACCGGCGAGGAGGAACTACAGGCCGACAGGATGCCGACTAGCAACAGCGATATAAGTCGAATCACTACTTGGTCACTTCCTGGGCCGCTGGGGTCGTTGGCTGGATATCCACCGTCAGATTGTCCAGTTTCATCTGTACAAACTGACGACGGTTGGCATCTTTCGCACCCACCAGGGCCAGGCGATAGGCCTCGCGGGCC
>JAHEDB010000011.1 GCA_024641465.1 Chromatiales bacterium
GCGGCCGCATCCAGGAAATCTTGAGCCTTGGAATACTGATCCTGGGCATAAATATCCGCCCTGGCAGCCTTGGCGGTCTGTAGTGTCTGGCGGGCATTGCTCATTTCCTGCACAGGCGCCACTCCCATACAGGCGGGAAGTAATGAGATGAATATCACGTAAAGGAATATTTTGAGCTTTAACATAGTCATTCTAAGTGATCACACCCTTGACAACGAAAGTCATAACATCCTGTTCAAGCTATCACCGCGCCTATAGGCTGTCAATCAAACAATCTGTAGAATGGCTGGCAAAATCAGCTACCGGAAAAACCATGAAAGTTACCATATACCACAACCCGCGTTGCTCGAAATCACGCCAGACACTGCAAATTCTCCAGCAAAAAGACCTGCCAACACAGGTTGTAGAATATTTGAAGGAACCACCAGACAGGCATACCCTCGAGCAAATACTTCGGCAATTGCAAATGGAACCGCGTGAGCTGATGCGAAAAAATGAAACCATTTACAAAGAACTCAATCTCGATGATCCAGGCCTTGGGCGTGATGACTTGATTAACGCTATGCTGGAGCATCCGATACTTATCGAAAGGCCGATCGTGGTCATTGACGACAAAAAGGCGGCACTTGGTCGTCCCCCTGAAAACGTCTTGCGGATCATCGAATCATGATGGATATATTAGTTCTGTATTACAGTCGTGATGGAGCTATCGCCGAGATGGCACAGATTATCGCCCGTGGAATCGAGTCTGTACCAGGCTGTCAGGCGAGAATTCGTACCGTTGCACCCGTATCCACAGTGTGTGAAGCCACGGCGGACAACATTCCGGATAAGGGTCCACCCTATGTGACCTTGAATGACCTGCAGGAATGCGCCGGTCTGGCGCTCGGTAGTCCCGGCTATTTTGGCAATATGGCCTCCGCTGTAAAATACTTCCTCGAATCCACTACACCCGGCTGGCTGGCCGGGCACCTGGCCGGTAAACCCGCCGCAGTATTTACCGCCACGGGGACCATGCATGGCGGGCAGGAATCGACACTGTTGTCCATGATGGTGCCCTTGCTGCATCACGGCATGTTACTGCTCGGCCTGCCCTATAGTCAGAGCGCCCTGAATGAAACCCGCAGTGGCGGCACACCCTATGGCGCCAGCCGGGTCGTCGGTGTCGATGGCAAACAGGTTTTTAGCCCGGAAGAAAAAGACCTCTGTCTGGCACTGGGTCAACGCCTGGCCGAAACGGCAAACAAACTAATAAAGAAATAAACCGATCATGCAACCATTACGCATTGCCCGCCTGGCCACCCTGTTTGGCTATTTCGGCCTGTTTGCGCTGACCCTGCTCTGGGTCACCGTGCTGTCACCCTCGCCGCGCATCTCCACCAGTGTGATGTTGATTATTTTCGTCGGCCCGTTGTTGTTACCCCTGCGCGGACTCCTGCACGGCCGGGCCACGACCCATATCTGGACGTCCTTCCTGGTATTGCTCTATTTCATGCATGGGGTAGTGGAGAGTTGGGCCAATCCGGCGGAACGCTGGCTGGCGCTGATCGAAGTGGTATTGAGTATCTTGCTGTTTACCGGTTGTTACTTCTACGTCCAGTTGACCAAGGGGCAACAGGACTCATAAATATTGTCTGACGAACGGGATGGTCAGACGGCGTTGCGCCGCGAGGGAGGCGCTGTCCAGACGCGTCAACAGCGCAAACAGACTGGCCATATCCCGCGGGCTGCGCTTTAGCATATAAGTCACGACTTCCTCCGGTAGCTCCAGCCCCAGTTGTCTGGCGCGCAACTGTAATACCTCCAGCCTGGCCTGATCCTGCAAGGTGGCAAGCTGAAACACCACCCCCCAGTTGAGACGTGACAGCAGATCGGCCAGTTGTATCTGCATATTGTTAGGTGCCGAACCGGCCGTGATGATCAACCGGCCGTTATTTTCCCTGATGCGGTTAAACAGGTTAAACAGCGCGATTTCCCATTCTGCCTGGCCGGCGATCACATGCAGATCGTCGATACAAACCAGATCCATGTCTTCCAGACCGATCAGGATCTCGGCATCAGATATATCGTCATCCCGTAAGGGGATATAGGCGGCCGTTTGCTGTTGCTGGTAGGCCCGGTGACAGAGGGCCTGTAATAAATGTGATTTACCACAGGCGGCCTCACCCCACAGATAAATGTAACGTTCAGTCGATTCGCACAGGATGTGTAGCAGGGCTTCATTACCCGATGCGACAAAATTATCGAGGGTCGCCTCGGCACGCAATTGCAGATTAAGGGGGATTTGTTGATAAGCCACTGACACTACCCGAGCTACTGTCTGCCGTACAGGCCGCTTTCCATATAGCGCTCATGCAGGTAACGCAGGATAACCGCCAATACCGCCGCCACCGGCAGCGCCAGTAGCACACCGATAAAACCAAATAACTGACCACCGGCGAGCACGGCGAAAATAACCGCCACCGGGTGCAGGCCGATGCGATCACCGACCAGCAGGGGGGTGAGCAACATCCCTTCAACGGCCTGACCGACGCCGAACACGATCGCGATATAGCCAAGATGGGTGAGATCCTGGAACTGCACAATCGCGGCGATACCGGCAAACAGGATGCCGACAACAAAACCCAGATAGGGTACAAAACTGATCAGCCCGGCGGACAGGCCGATCAACACCGCCAGATCCAGGCCGACGATGCTCAGGCCAATCGAGTAGATTGCGGCCAGCGCCATCATCACCATCAGCTGGCCGCGTAAAAACGAGCCCAACACAACATCAGATTCCTTCGCCAATCGGGTCACCACGCCCTGCGAGCGTCTTGGCAGCAGTTCATTAATCCGCGCCACCAGATGGTCCCAGTCACGTAACAGATAGAATGTCACCACCGGGATCAACAGCAGATTGGCCAGCGTTGCCGCAAAGGCCAGCCCCGAGCGGGTCACTGACGAGAGGATCTGTTGAGTAAAGCCGCCCGCCGTCCCCCAGTAACTCTGCAAGGATGATTTCAGATCCAGCAGCAGGCCATCGCCTTCATCGATACCCATCAACTGATAAATACCGGGTAAGAGTTTATGCTGTAAGAAATGAATATAACTCGGCAACTTCTGCGCAAATACATCGATTTGTCTTTCTATCATGGGCACCAGCACCAACAGGGTCAGCACGGCGATCAGGCTAAGCACGACAAACACCACCACCACCGCGAGGGTCCTGGGTAATTTCCGCGCCTCGAGCCGATCCACCAGGGGATCACTGATGTAGGCCAGCACCGCCGCAACAATGAATGGAGTCAGGATCGGCGCCAGCAGGTATAACAAAATACCGCTGACCGCAATTACTGCCAATACCAGCCACTTGTTGGAATCCGTCATTAACTGCTCCTGCTACGCGTCACTGCAATGGCGCGTCGCCCCCATGCAAAGACATATACCATCCCGCTGGCCAGGGTACTGGCATAGACCAGCCAGATAAGTGTATCAACAAGTGAAGGCGTCACCATATTTGTTAACGGCAGACCTGTACCGACGAAGATGACCAGCACGACCAGCATTAATTGCAGCACCGTGTTGACCTTGCTGATCATGACGGGCTGAATCGGCACAACCTCGATTAACATGTGATACAAAACGGCACCGGTGACAATAATGACATCGCGCAGGATAACCAGAATAACCAGCATCACCGGCAGATTGCCCAACCAGCCAAGGGCCAGATAACAACTGACCATCAACAGCTTGTCACCGATGGGGTCAAGGATGGCACCAAGCCGTGACTGCCATTTGAAATAGCGGGCCAGCAGGCCATCCAGGCCATCAGATAGCCCGGCAATAACGAACAGGACCAGTGCCGGTTTATAGTGCTGATTCAGCAGATAATAAACCGTCGGCGCAACCAGCAGGATACGCAGGATACTGATCAGGTTGGGGATATCGCGCGCCTTCACTGGACAAGCTGGTACACCAGATCGGGCCCGCCGGTTGCCGGAATTGGTATCCCTGTGGTGGTGGCGGTCGGTATTTGCTCTGCCAGGACATGCCCCAGTTTGATCGCCTGGGCCAGGCCGAGGCGGCCGGACTGGGTCACCAGTTTGAAGCTGGCCGCGGCATTGCCAACCACCACCGGACTGACCTCGGATACGGCGGTAAGTGATTTGAGGTATTTTACGACGTGATTGAATTCCTTGAGGCTGGTGACACCGGTAATTTTGACGGTCACGCTTTCACTGACCTCTTCATTCTTCACCAGGGCAAACTGCTGCGCCAGGCTCTCGGCCGTCCGGGCGATAACCGGCGTCACGGCGACTTGCAGGTTTTGCTCGCCGTCGACATCCAGGTCCTGACGCCGTCCCTGGTGATAGACAGACCAGCGGGCGCTCCATTGGTCCGAGGTTCCTTTGTATAAACGACCGACGATAACCGCCTCAGCACTATAGCGTTGGGAGGCCTTGAGGATCCGGTCATCGAAATTACCCCAGATGTCACTGACACTGATATTGCCCCGATCGGTCAGGTCCATCAGCGGGAAACTGAGGGGTAAACCGCGCTTGTTGGCGATCCACTTCATGGCGTCCTTGACGGCATGCTTGTCGCTGTTACTCAGCAGGTTGCGCCGGCCGTTCTCGGTCACCACCACCCAGGCCAGGGTGGGCGGGCGAGTATGGCCCCAGACGGGTTTGTTATTGCTCTGCAGCAGATTATTCACCGCCTTTTCATCATATTTAATCCACAACTCCAACTTGGTGGAGCCTGACTTTACCTGGCGGTAGCGGAACTGACCGGTAAACCGCGTCGGGTTTTGCACGGCCATGAGTATGGGATCCTCGGGATTTTCGCTGACGATCAGGGTCTGGCCGCTGACCCGGGTCAAAACCTCGATCAGGCCGGTGCTCAGGGCGGTTTGCCGTTCTTCCCGGCTCTGGGTTTCCACCGGCACCAGTGCCTCATACAGGTCTTTGATCACCACGGCCTGGGCCGCTGAACCCAAGAGGCCGCAATAACACACCAGGGTCAATAACAGGCTATGAATCGAGCGTCGCATGGATGGGGCTTTCCTAATGTAGTTATTTTATGTTCAACATTTTGTACAGTTACATTCCCTGTGATCGGCCAAATTTGCTAAACTAGCCGGATTCCTGATAATGCGTATTTTAATCTTACTCAACCAGCATATTATGCACTGATTTGACCGAAAATCAGTGTGTTCTGCAAATTTCCTGGAGCTATTTGTGTCCCAAAAAGATGTTTCCCCGGATAAAAAGGGTAGTCCATCCCTGAGTTATCGTGACGCCGGTGTCGATATTGACGCTGGCAATGCCCTGGTCGAGCGAATCAAGCCCCATGCCGCCGCCACCCACCGGGAAGGCGTCATGGACCAGTTGGGGGGATTCGGCGCCCTGTTCCAGGTACCGGGTCGCTACAAGGAGCCGGTATTGGTTGCCGGCACCGACGGCGTCGGCACCAAGCTGCGCCTGGCCATCGAGCTGGGCAAACATGACACCATCGGCATCGACCTCGTCGCCATGTGTGTCAATGACCTGATCGTACAGGGGGCCGAACCGCTGTTTTTCCTGGATTACTATGCCACTGGCAAACTGGATGTGGACGTGGCCAGTAGCGTGATTAAAGGCATCAGTGCTGGCTGTATCCAGTCAGGCGCCGCCCTGGTCGGGGGTGAAACCGCCGAGATGCCCGGCATGTACAGCAAGGGCGACTATGACCTGGCCGGTTTTTGCGTCGGGGTGGTGGAAAAAAGCAAGATCATCAATGGTTCGCAGGTCGGTGAGGGGGATGTCCTGATCGGACTGGGTTCTACCGGCCCACACTCCAACGGTTATTCCCTGGTCCGCAAGATCATCGAGGTCGCGGGGGCCGATCTGCACGCGGCCTTCGATGGCAGCACCCTCGGCGCGTGTCTGCTCGCCCCGACCCGCATCTATGTTAAACCTCTGCTCGACCTGATCGACAAGGTCAATGTCCACGCCATGGCCCATATCACCGGTGGCGGCCTGCTGGAAAACCTGCCGCGCGTGATGCCCGACAATACCCAGGCCAACATCGACAGTTCAAAATGGAACAGACCGGCCGTGTTTGACTGGTTACAGGAACAGGGTAATGTCACGGATCATGAAATGTATCGCACCTTCAACTGTGGCATCGGCATGGTGCTGGTGGTCGCGGCGAAAGATGTCGCGCAAACCCTCGACATCCTGCAACAACATCAACTGGACGCCTGGCAAATAGGCCATATCAGTACCCTGGCAGACGCCGGGCAGGAACAGGTGATTATCCGTTAACATGGCCAGAGACCGATGCCGCATCGTCGTGCTGATCTCCGGCAACGGTAGCAACCTGCAGGCCATTATCGACGCCATCGCCGCGCAACAGATCGCCGCCGAGGTCGTGGCGGTGATCAGTAACAAGGCCGATGCCTATGGCCTGCAACGTGCTCAAACCGTCGGCATCGCGACCCGGGTTGTCAGTAATACCGATTATCAAGCGCGGGAAAAATATGATCTGGCGCTGATGGCCTGTATCGATGAATTTAATCCCGACCTGATCGTCCTGGCGGGTTTCATGCGCATCCTGAGTAACGGCTTCGTCGAGCACTATCGCGGCAGGCTAATCAACATCCATCCATCCCTGTTACCCCGCCACAAGGGCCTGCATACCCACCGCCGGGTACTCGAAGCCGGGGATCGGGAACACGGCGCCACCGTCCACTTTGTCACCCCCGAGCTCGACAGCGGCCCGGTCATCCTGCAAGGCAAGACCCCCATCCATCCAGCGGATACCGAGCAGGGGCTGGCCCAACGCGTACATGAGATTGAACACCAAATTTACCCGCAGGCGATAAAATGGTTCGCCGCTGGACACCTGAGTTTGGCGGGGCACACGGTATTATTCGACCAACAACCGATCAAACCGGAACAGCAACTCTATTCAGGCCGGTAACTGGTCAGCCGACCAATTAGTGATAGACTTAAATCCTATGCGTCTGGTCCTGACCTTACTCCTTCTCATAGCAGCACTCCCGCTGAATGCCAATCCGCTATTCAAGGGCTTCACTGCGGAATATGACGTGATCCGTAATGACATGACGTTGGGCGTCAGTAAACGACAACTGCTGGCCCGTGAACAAGGTGCAAGACTGGACTATGCCTCTACGACCTACCCGGAAGGTCTGGTCGCGATGTTTGTCTCCGACCGATTCGTGGAACACAGTCAGGTACGCATTACCGCCAACGGCCTGCAACCCATGAATTATGTCTACCAACGCACCGGCGGCGATAAGGACATGATTTTCCGTGCACAGTTTGACTGGCAAAAACAACAGATCACCATGACCGGTCAGGCGGAACCTCAGCCCCTGCAGCCCAACACCCAGGACCTGATGAGTTTCCAGCTCGCGCTCATGCAGGGATTAGAGAAGGGACAACGCCAGTTCCACTTTCAACTGGTAGACCACAAACGCATCCAGGCGCAAAACCTCGAATATACCAGGACCCAACAAATCCCCTCCTCGCTGGGCAGACTCGACGTACTCACGCTGGAACACAAGGCCAGTGATGGCCGATACCGTTTTATATTCGAATGCGCCAAACAACTGTCTTACCTGCCGATCAAGATCCAGAAGATTGAGCAGGATGGCACGGTCGTCATGCTCAAACTGAGGCTTTTTAACACTCAGGCGTTTCAACTGTTTGAGGAAAATCAACCATCAGACTAAGCGCCGGGCTCAACTGCGGCGTATGTATTTACCGCCTATATATAAAGTATTCGGCCAAATTACCGTTATATCTGCTTAGCAATCCAGTTGATAATAAGCCGGTATATGGATGGGATTTTCTGCTTCAAAACACACTCAGCCCAGTAAATGGCTTATTGCTAGCCATCTTGCGCTATTATTCACATTATTACTGTGGTCTATTGCCGCTATCGCCAAACCAGAGGTGCGGATAGGAATACAGACGATATGGGATGAAGACCTTGAACGTAAACGCTGGCAGCCCACTATCGACTACCTCAATCAAAGTCTGCCTCAGTACAATTTCAGTCTGCATCTGCTGAGTCTGTCCCAGACAAAGAATGCGGTGAGTAACAGGCAAATCGAGTTTCTCACCACCAATCCTGGTAGCTATATCGAGCTGGAGGCAAAGTACGGCATTACCCGCCTGCTGACCTTGAATAAACTCAGACAGGGCATCCCCTCCACTCAATTTGGCGCCGTGATATTTGTGCGTGCGGATAACCGCGAAATCAAATCCCTCTATGACCTGCGCGGCAAATCCTTCCTCGCCGTCAAAGAGAGCGCGTTTGGCGGTTTTCAGATGGCCTGGCGGGAACTCAAACTACACGGTATCGACCCGTTCAAGGATTTTCTGCCTCTCAGTTTCAGCGGTTTTCCGCAGGACAATGTGGTCTATGCAGTACGCGATAACAAGGTAGCGGCAGGGACGGTCCGCACCGACATCCTGGAGCGGATGGCCAAAGAAGGTGTAATCAACCTTGGTCAATTCAGGATCCTTTCACAAAAACCCGCCAGTGATTTTCCGTTTCTGCATTCGACGCAGCTTTATCCCGAGTGGCCGTTCGCTCGTCTGGCCCACACCTCACCGGCGCTTGCCAAGCAGATCACCACCGCTTTGCTCATGCTGCCGGCTGACAGCCATGCCGCAAGGGCCATCACCAGCGTTGGCTGGACCGTGCCTCTCGACTATGACGCCGTGCGCGAATTGATGAAAGAGCTGGCCGTGGGGCCTTATGAAAATTTTGGCAGACTGAATCTGTCTGTCATCCTCTACAAGTACTGGTGGTTTGTACTTATTGTGTTTCTCAGCATCGCACCACCACTGTTAGCCTATATCAAGCAATTACAAAAAAGGGCCCGTGCCAATTTGCAATTCGCTACCGAGGAAGCGGAATGGAGTCATGCCCTGGATTTTCTCGATGAGCCGATCTACATGGTCGATATGAATGACCGCCTGATTCGCGCCAACAGAATTTATTACGAGCGAATGCATATCTCGCCAGACGAAGCCTTAGGTGAAAAAATCAGCCGCTATTGCCACACGGCGGATGTCAATGATATCTGTCCGATCTGCCAGGCACGAAAGGCGAACACCGACTCAACCATTATCCTGGAGGCAGAAGATCCCGCCAATATGTTCGGTATTCCGCTTGAAATCGCCACCAATCTGATCCATGACAAATCCGGCAAGGTGATAGCCGTTATCCAGGATATGCGTGACCTGTCACATATCAGACAGGCTGAGACGGCCATCCGGCAAAGTGAGAGTCGCCTGCGAGGTTTACTAAATGCCACTCCGGACCCGCTGCTCATTGTCAATGAACACGGTGTCATCATCATGGCCAATCACACCTTTGAAAAACAGTTTGGTTATCCGGCCAATGAGATCATCGGCAATAATGTCGACAATCTGGTTCCTGACGGACACCGTATCAACCACGCAGATCTGCGCAAAAGTTATATGCAAATGGCCACGGCACGGCCAAAAATCTTTGGTCTGGCCCTGTATTGTCTGCATAAGGATGGCCATACAGTGCCGGTCGAAATCAGCCTGAGTCCGGTGGAAACCGAACAAGGTGTATTAATCACCGTCTCCGTGCGTGATATCACCGCACGACTTGATGCGGAGAGAGAACTCAACCGGCTGGCCTCATTTCCGGAACTTAGTCCATTCCCGATCATTGAATTCAGGAATGACGGTGAACTTACCTATGCCAATCCGGCAGCCAAAAAACTTTTCCCTGACCTGAGTAGCGCGGGCGGTAAACATGTCTTGTTGCAGGATATCCTGAGCCTGCAAAACGAACTCGATACCAACCAGAATGAACTGATTCGAGACATTGAAATCAATGGCGCCAGTTATGAACAAAAAGTGACTTATAACCCGCAACAGGGTCTGATCCGCGTCTACTTCTGGGACATAACCAAAATACGCGACATGACCCGGCAAATGGCCTACCAGGCCACCCACGACTCACTGACCCGACTGATCAATCGCGTCGAATTCGAAATCCGTCTGGAGCAGGCCCTGCAATCCGTCGAGCATGAAAACAAACAGCATGTGTTATGTTACATGGATCTGGACCAGTTCAAGATCGTCAATGATACCTGTGGCCACATCGCCGGAGATGAACTGCTCAAACAGATATCCACCCTGCTATTATCGAAGCTGAGGGAAAATGACACCCTGGCGCGTATCGGAGGCGACGAATTCGCCCTGTTGCTGACCGGCTGCCCGGTCAATACGGCGCGGATGATCGCGGAAAAATTGCGTAGCAGTGTGGAAGATTATCGTTTCACATGGAAAGACAAAAACTTCAAGATCGGCATGAGTATCGGCCTGGTGCCGATACTGGAAAAAGGCCTGACGGTTGGCAAGCTGCTGAGTGCCGCCGACACCGCCTGTTATATCGCCAAGGAACACGGCCGTAACCGGATCCACACCTATAATCCTCACGACACCCTGTCCGCCAAGCATACCAATGAAATGAACTGGGTCCACCGCATCCATAAGGCGCTGGATGAGGAACGCCTGGAATTATTTTGCCAGCAGATCCTCGATCTGGCCAGGCCGTCACAACTTTATTATGAAATACTGATCCGTATGCGCGGTGAAGATGGCGGTATCATAGCACCGCTGGCCTTCCTGCCGGCTGCGGAACGCTATGGTCTGATCGCCCAGATCGATAAATATGTGATTCGACATACCCTCGAGTCCTTCGCGGTCAAAGAACTGCAAAAAATTAATCTGTCGATTAATCTGTCAGGCCAGACACTCAGCGATCACAACATCATGAATTTTATTATCAACACCATCCGACAAAATGATTTTGATCCACAACGCCTGACATTTGAGGTCACCGAGACGGCCATGGTCGCCAACCTGACCGATGCCATACGGTTTATCTCGACGCTTAAGGGGCTGGGCTGTCGGTTTGCGCTGGATGACTTTGGTAGCGGTTTCAGTTCCTTCGCCTACCTGAAAAACCTGCCGGTCGATATTATCAAGATCGACGGTGGATTCGTCCGGGATATGCTCACCGATCCGGTCAATGCAGTGATGGTCGAATCCATGATCTATATCGGTCACCACATGAACCTGAAGACCGTCGCCGAGTTTGTCGAGAATCTTGATATCCTCAACGCACTTCAGTCAATGGGTATCGACTATGCACAAGGCTACGGGATTGCCCACCCGATCGCCTTTAGTGAATTACAGAGTATCGTCAACAGTGGCAAGACACAACGCAAGGCTGACGGATAAAACGATTACGCCTTGGGCAGGGTCACGCCTTCCTGGCCCTGGTACTTGCCGCCGCGATCCTTGTAAGAAGTCTCACACACCTCGTCGGATTCAAAAAACAGCATTTGCGCGACCCCCTCATTGGCATAGATCTTTGCCGGCAGGGGCGTGGTATTGGAAAACTCCAGGGTGACGTGGCCTTCCCACTCCGGTTCCAGCGGGGTGACGTTGACGATGATGCCGCAACGGGCATAGGTCGACTTGCCAAGACACACGGTCAACACATTACGCGGGATGCGAAAATATTCCACGGTGCGCGCCAGGGCGAAGGAATTGGGCGGGATGATACAGACTTCGCCTTTGAAATCGACGAAGCTGTGTTCGGAAAAATTCTTCGGGTCGACGATCGCCGAATTGATATTGGTGAAGATCTTGAATTCACCGGCGCAGCGCACGTCGTAGCCATAGCTTGAGGTGCCATAGGAAATGATCTTGCCCGCCTCGGTCTGGCGCACCTGCCCGGCCGCAAATGGCTCGATCATCTTGTGCTGCTCCGCCATGCGACGGATCCATTTATCTGCTTTTATACTCAATTTATGACCCCAATTTCGACGCAAAGACGCTATGGCGCAAAGAATGCAAAAGGTACTGAATTTTTTACGCAGGGACAAGGCATCCAGACCATTTATTATTACCCGGCGTTCAGGATTGTCTTATCGCTCGCAATAAAAAAGCGCGAAGGACAACAATAAAATCTCTGTGTCCTTCGCGCCTTAGCGTCTCTGCGTTGGATTCTTATCAGTTGTTCTGAATAACAATCTTTGGGAACGAGGCGCTAAAGTCCTTCTGCTTGAGGGCCAGCTTGGCCGCGATGCGGCGGGCGATGTCGCGATAGATCTCGGCCAGCCGGCCTTGCGGGTCAGCCACCACAGTCGGTTTGCCGACATCCACGTCTTCACGGATCCTGATATCCAGCGGCAGGGAGCCCAGCAGGTCCACATTGTGCTGGTCGGCCATGCGACCGCCACCACCGGCGCCGAAGATGTGTTCCTCGTGGCCGCAGTTGCTACAGATATGGGTGCTCATGTTCTCGATAATGCCCAGCACCGGCACCTCGACCTTTTCGAACATCTTCAGACCCTTGCGGGCGTCGAGCAGGGCGATGTCCTGTGGGGTGGTGACGATCACCGCGCCGGTGACCGGTACCTTCTGTGCCAGGGTCAACTGGGTGTCACCGGTGCCCGGCGGCAGATCGACGACCAGATAATCGACGTCTTTCCATTTGGTGTCGTTCAATAACTGTTCCAGGGCCTGGGTGACCATCGGGCCGCGCCAGATCATGGGGGTCTCTTCGTCGATCAGGTAGCCGATGGACATGGACTGGATGTGATAGGAATTCATCGGCTCCAGGCTGCTGCCATCGGCGGATTCCGGCTGGCCGCTCACACCCAGCATACGGGGCTGGCTGGGGCCATAGATATCGGCATCGAGGATACCGACGGTGGCGCCTTCGGCCGACAGGGCCAGGGCCAGGTTGACCGCGGTGGTGGACTTGCCCACGCCGCCCTTACCCGAGGCAATGGCGATGATGTTTTTCACGCCGGGGATCATGTTGACGCCCTTTTGTACCGAATGGGAGTCGATCTTGTGGGAGATGTTGCAACTGACGCTGCTAACACCGTCCAGGGATCCAATCATTTCCTGCAGTTTGTCGGCCAGTTTGGCCTTGTAGCCATTGACCGGAAAACCCATCACGATATCGACGCTGACCTTGCCGCCATCGACCTTGATATCTTTAACCACCTTCGCACTGACCAGATCCTTTTCCATATAGGGGTCAATGTATTCTTTAATCTTGTCTTGAACTTGCTGTTGGGAGACGCTCGACATGTCTTTCTCCTGATGGATAATATGGTTTAATAACCGAGTAAAGCAATCAAGTATACAGTGATTTTCTAATATACTCAATGCCGGAATTGGAGTTGGCGTATTGTAACGGGTGGAACGGAGAGAATCAGCCAATTTTGCCAAACAGTGGCGACAAAAGCCAAGACCTGCTAGGGTATGCGCCTTTTCCGGACAGCACAAGCAACATCTATTTATGGCCACACAGCAACGTAAAATCCTCGTTACCAGCGCCCTGCCCTATGCCAATGGCTCGATCCACCTGGGCCACCTGGTGGAATACATCCAGACCGATATATGGGTGCGCTTTCAGAAGATGCAAGGCCATGACTGCATCTACGTGTGTGCCGACGATGCCCACGGCACGCCGATCATGCTGCGCGCCCAGAATGAGGGGATCACCCCGGAACAACTGATCGCCCGTATCGATAAAGAACACCGCGCCGACTTTGCCGGGTTTGGCATCGGCTTTGATAATTTCCACAGCACCCATTCCGACGAGAACCGCGAGCTGGCCAGTCTGATCTATACCCGTCTGCGTGACGGCGGTTATATCCGGACCCGCACCATCAAGCAGGCCTATGACCCGGAAAAGCAGATGTTCCTGCCGGACCGCTTCATCAAGGGCACCTGCCCCAAGTGCGGCGCCGACGACCAGTACGGCGATAACTGCGAGGCCTGTGGCGCGACCTATTCCCCGACCGAGCTGAAAAACCCGGTCTCGGCCGTGTCCGGCGCGACCCCCATCGAAAAGGAATCGGAACACTATTTCTTTGATCTCGGCGCCTTTGGCGACATGCTCAAAGAGTGGACCCATGAAGAACACATGCAACCGGCGATTCGCCACAAGCTGAACGAATGGCTGGAGGGTGGCCTGCAGGACTGGGACATCTCCCGCGACGCGCCCTACTTTGGTTTTGAGATCCCCGGTGCCCCCAACAAGTATTTTTACGTCTGGCTCGACGCCCCCATCGGCTACCTGGCGAGCCTGAAAAACCTCTGCGCTAAACGCCCCGAGCTGGATTTCGACAGCTATATAAAGGAAGACAGCGAGGCCGAGATGTATCACTTCATCGGCAAGGACATCGCCTATTTCCACACCCTGTTCTGGCCGGCCATGCTGACGGGTGCGGGCATGCGTAAACCCAGTGCGGTGTTCTGCCACGGCTTCCTGACCGTCAACGGCCAGAAGATGTCCAAGTCGCGCGGCACCTTTATCCAGGCCCGCACCTATCTCGACCACCTCAACCCGCAATACCTGCGCTATTACTTCGCCGCCAAGCTGGGCAGCGGCATTGACGACCTGGACCTCAATCTCGACGACTTCATGGCGCGGGTCAATTCCGATCTGGTCGGTAAGGTGGTCAACATCGCCAGCCGTTGCGCCGGGTTTATCAATAAAAAGTATGACGGCAAACTCTCGGCCCAGTGCAGCGAGATCAAACTCTATGAGGCCTTCGAGGCCAATGGCCGCCTGATCGCCGAGTTATATGAGAAGCGCGAATTCAATCAGGCGATCCGCGAGATCATGGCCCTGGCCGACAGGGCCAACCAGTATATCGATGAGAAAAAACCCTGGGCCCTGGCCAAGCAGGCAGGCATGGAACAGGAAGTACAAGAGGCATGCAGTACCGGCCTCAACCTGTTTCGCATCCTGATCACTTATCTGAAACCGGTGTTGCCGACCATGGCCGAACAGGCCGAGGCCTTTTTGAATATCCCGCCCCTCGACTGGCTGGCCATCGCCCAGCCCCTGACCGGGCACACCATCAGTGAATTCCAGCCGCTGCTGACCCGTGTCGAACAGGACAAGATCGATGCCCTGCTGGCGGACACCAAAAAACTGCTGGCCGCCAACGCGCCTGCCGAACCCAGGAAAATCACCAAGAGTATTAAAATGGACCCCATCGCCGAACAGATCGAATATGACGATTTTGCCAAGATCGATTTACGTATTGCGAAGATTGTTAAAGCCGAACACGTCGCAGGCGCTGACAAGTTATTACAGTTGACCCTCGACATCGGCGGTGAGACACGCAATGTCTTCGCCGGTATCAAATCGGCCTATGCGCCTGAGGACCTGGAAGGCAAACTGACGGTGATGGTCGCCAATCTCGCGCCGCGCAAAATGCGTTTTGGTATGTCAGAAGGCATGGTGCTGGCCGCTGGTCCCGGTGGCAAAGACCTGTTTGTGTTGCACCCCGATGACGGGGCTCTACCGGGTATGCGGGTGAAATAGCATCATCCACCACTGAGGTATCTGTTCAAGCAAATTGAGCGAAAACTCCGGAAACTATGTGATTCATAGTGTTAATACAGGCATAACAGGTTCACGCAACAACCACGCCGGGCACAGGGTTAGCCGCATGTTTTTGATCCAAATCACTGGATTAATGTCGATGGGCATAATATCGTTATAGCTAACCGTATCACCAACCTGGCCCAATACACCCTATGACTGATTACGCCCTGATCCTCGTCAGCACGATCCTGGTAAACAATTTTGTGCTGGTGAAGTTTCTTGGACTCTGCCCCTTCCTCGGCGTGTCACGCAAACTCGAGACCGCCACCGGCATGGCCCTGGCCACCACCTTCGTACTGACCATGTCATCGATTTGCAGTTATCTCGCCAATGAATATCTGCTCGCCCCCTTCGGCCTCGAATACCTGCGCACCATCACCTTCATCCTGGTGATCGCCGCGGTGGTGCAACTGACCGAGATGATCGTCCACAAGACCAGTCCCCTGCTGTATCAGGTGCTGGGGATCTTCCTGCCGCTGATCACCACCAACTGTGCGGTGCTGGGCGTGGCGCTGCTGAACGTGCAGAGCAAACACGGCTTTATCGAATCCACCCTGTAT
>JAHEDB010000272.1 GCA_024641465.1 Chromatiales bacterium
CCCGGCGGCCGAACGACATATGTTGAAAAGCCTTCAGCTCGAATAATCTGTTGATGCTTTTCCATGTCTCGCGGCTGGATCACCTGACTAAATCCCATGCCCTGCATACCGGGATAATTTTTCTCCAGATTCAGAGAGTGCACATAGGCATGCCACTCATCACGATCCACTCTCTCCGAAGCTGCAAATAAACCGACACCACCGAGCAGGGCCTGCTCCTGCGAACGCAGGCGTTTTTCAATAGCGATCCTGGTATCATCGACCTGGATATCAAACTGTGCCCGTAATCGTGAATTCACCACCTGTGCCGTGATAAACCAGGCCAGCCAGGTAAGGAGTATCAAACATAGAAACACGAACCAGATCATCCCCTGGTGCGACATCACATCCGTAAACCAGTTACGTGGCAAGGTCAGTGACTGCAAAAGTTCGTTGTTCGATGGACCTGCTTTTACAGAATCCTTCCGTGTATCAAATTTATCCATGGACAATATGGCCTTCAAAACCCGGGCTATTTCACTACCCTATATAACGGATAAATTGGACTTCGCTTGAATTTGCTGAGTCGGTTTATCACCAGGTCTCGAATCCTTTACGCCTGAAAGCATCCAGTATTACGATGAATTTCGTTTGTAACAAACCGGGTATTCAACATACCTAATATAAATACCGAGGTTATTCCGCTATTCGTTATCATCCGCCGTTAACAATCTGTTACAAAGTTGCAGCAATGATTGACATAATCAAAACCGGAAACACCTTATCCCATTCTTAACGTGACTATCCATCTCAAACAAATCGGCAGATTTAATTCATCAAGGGCGGGTATTTTTATCTAAAAAGCGCGACCGCCCTTCCACAAAAAGGCTATTATTCCCTACTTACTTAGTTATATAGCCGAGTCAGACTATGCACACCGACGAACAACGCCGTTTCCTCTGGACGCGGGCTTCCATTTTTACCATTCTGGTGCTGGCATATATGTCGGTGTACTTTCACCGCATGGCCCCGGCGGTGGTGTCGGCTGAACTGATGGCCAGTTTTCACACCTCGGCGACCGCGCTGGGTTCCCTGGCGGCGATGTATTACTACATCTACACCCTGATGCAGATCCCGGCGGGGGTGCTGGCGGATACCCTCGGTAACCGCGCCTCGATCACCACAGGCAATGTTATTGCAGGACTGGGTTCCATTCTGTTTGGCATGGCGGAGACGATTGAGATCGCGGCGGTTGGCCGCTTCATGGTGGGGCTGGGTGTGTCGGTGATCTTTGTCGGGCTGATGAAAAACAATTCGGTCTGGTTTCGGGATCGCATTTATGGCCTGGTATCCGGCTTCACCATCTTGATGGGTAACCTGGGTTCGGTGCTGGCGGCCAAACCCCTGTCCGCCCTGCTCAACCTCTGGTCGTGGCGCGATATCTTTATCGCCATGGGCGGCATGTCGCTGTTGCTGGCGGTGTTGACCCTGCTCTATGTTCGCAACCGGCCGGAGGATGCCGGCTTCCCCTCAATCCGCGAGATGGATGGTATGCGCGCCCATGCCGCACGCCATCGGCACTGGACTCGTGATCTGTTGCACGTCATCAGCCATCGCAGCATCTGGCCCGGCTTCTGGATCAACTTCGGCATGGCCGGTGGCCTGTTCGCCTTTGCCGGATTGTGGGGCATCCCCCTGCTGCGCGACAGCTTTGCCTTGAGTCGTGATCAGGCCTCACTCTATACCACCCTCACCCTGCTTGGTCTGGCGGTCGGCACCTTGCTGGCGGGCTGGATATCGGATCACCTCGGCGTGCGTAAACCGGTGGTCATCGCCAGTGCCGCCATTTACCTGCTGGCCTGGCTGGCCCTGATCTATGTGCCCTGGCAACCCGGCCCGCTGGCCATGCTGCTGTTTATGCTGATCGGTCTGACCGGGGGCGGCTTTGTCATCACCTACCCCTGCGCCAAGGAAGTGATCCAGCCAGCCTTGTCCGGCATGGCCATCAGTCTGGTCAACACCGGCCTGTTTCTCGGCGCGGCGATCATGCAACCCCTGTTCGGTTGGGTGCTCGACCTGGGTTGGGATGGCAGGATGGCCCAGGGCATTAATCTGTATCAGTGGCATAACTATCAAAACGCGATGTTGTTAATGTTGGGCTTTGCCTTAGTCGCCTTGCTCAGTACGTTCTGTATTAAGGAAACCCACTGTCACAATCTGACATTGGGGTAAAACTAGCAGCTGCCCTGCCTCGGTTTTCAATTCGCCCGTCAACACGTGAAATGTAAACAATGGTGTCCAACCTCATATCACTGAGGTTTTATCCTGTAGACTTACCATATGATGATATGTCTGAACACGTGATCAGACCCCAGTGCCCAAGCATTAAATAATAGTGCTTATCCCAGAGAAATTGAGATGCAAAGCGCCCCGATACCCGAAAACGAACAACCACGCCTGGAGCTGCTTAACAAGCTCGATATCCTCGACACCCTGGAAGAACAGGCCTACGATGACCTGACCTATCTTGCTGCCACGATCTGTGATGCGCCCATTGCCCTGGTTACCCTGGTTGACCATGATCGGCAGTGGTTTAAATCCCATTATGGTATCGATGTGCGTGAGACTCCCCGTGAGATAGCCTTCTGCGCCCACGCTATTCTTGGTGATGAGATGTTGCTGGTTGAGGATACGACACAGGACCGGCGTTTTCATGACAATCCTGTCGTGACGGGTGAACTGAATGTCCGATTCTATGCCGGTGAACCGCTGGTGCTGGAGGATGGTCTGCGTATGGGGACCTTGTGTGTGGTGGATACTCACAGCCGAACCTTATCAGAAGAACAACGGATTTCCCTCAAGGCCCTGGCGCGACAGGTGGTCAGCCAGCTTAAACTGCGGCTGCATATCAGGGAACTCAAACAGCTGGATGCGGCCAAGGATGAGTTTATCTCCATGGTCAATCATGAGCTACGCACACCACTGACCTCGATCAAGGGCTCCCTCGGACTGCTCAACCATAGTCTGGGGAGTCAATCGGTCTCGGGTGAGGTTACGCGCCTGGCGGATATCGCCTCGCGCAATACGGACCGCCTATTGACCATCATTAACGACATACTGGATCTGGCCAAACTGGAGGCACGCGAGCTGAAATTAAACACCGCCCCCATCGGCCTGGCGATATTAATAACGCGGGCGGTGGAATTGAACACACCGTATTGTACCGGCTGTGGCTGCCAACTTACCTTCTCGTTGCCAAAGGCCATTGAGTCGCGGGTAATACAAGGCGATGAACATCGTCTGTTGCAGGTATTGGGTAACCTCATATCCAACTCAGCGAAATTTACCCATAAGGGAGACACCATTGAGGTAACGGCCGTATTAAAGGGACGGCACATTCGACTCAGCGTTACGGATCACGGCCCCGGTATTTCCGCTGCCGATCAACAGAAAATATTCAAGCGTTTTTCACAACTCGGCAATACCGGTAACAGCAAGTTACCCGGCACCGGGCTGGGCCTGAATATCAGCAAACACATTATTGAACTGCACGGTGGCAAAATCGGTTTTGATGTAAAAAAGGACAGAACGACTTTTTACTTCGATCTGCCATATTGATAACATGCTACGCCTTCACAGCGAAATTTAAACCCGTCATTTTCGATACCTACTCATTACCCGGCACGGCAAGACCGACCTCGAGTTGTTCAAACCAGTCCAGGAAGCGTTTCACGTCATCGCCCTTGAATATTCTGCCGTGTTGCGGCGCCATGTATTCGATATCCAGTTTACGCACCCGGTTGATCCAGTCATTCTTGGCGCGGTTGGATGGCATCCAGCGCTGGTGAAACATTTTCATTTTCGGAATATGTTCATCGAAGCCATCGACAAACAGGGGGGCCTCGGTGGCCTCGAGGGCCGCGCCGACATCGCCGCTCATAAGAATCTTCGCCTTCGGATCATAGACATGAAAATTGCCCGAGGCATGCAGGTAGTGCGCCGGGATGAATTCAAGATCGACCAGGCCAAGATTGATGCGACTGCCCTCATCGGGAATCGGCGCGTATTGGATATTATTCATACCGAAGTGTCTGAGAAACCCCTCCCATATCCACGGGGCATGCAGCTTTGCGTTGGGCAGGGCCTGGTCCCACAGGCCGAGCGAAGAAATAATATCCGGGTCCTGATGCGAGGCAAACAGGTCGGTGATCTGTTCGACTTTTGCATAGTGCAGGATGGC
>JAHEDB010000273.1 GCA_024641465.1 Chromatiales bacterium
ACCGGCCCATGTCGCCGGTGTGCAGGAGATCATCATGGTGGTGCCCACACCCGATGGCGTGGTGAATGAACTGGTGCTGGCGGCGGCGCATATCGCCGGTGTCAGCAAGGTGTTTACCATCGGTGGCGCCCAGGCCGTGGCCGCGCTGGCCTATGGTACGCAAACTGTACCGCAGGTCGATAAGATCGTCGGGCCAGGCAATATCTATGTTGCCACGGCGAAATCGCTGGTGTTTGGCCGGGTCGGTATCGACATGATCGCCGGACCATCCGAAATTCTGGTGATCTGTGACGGTCAGACCGACCCGGACTGGATCGCCATGGACCTGTTCTCGCAGGCCGAACACGATGAAGATGCTCAATCCATTTTGCTGTCACCCGATGCAGCATTTCTGGACAAGGTGCAGACCAGTATCGATAAACTCCTGCCGACCATGGAGCGTGAGGTGATCATCCAGACCTCGCTCAAGACCCGTGGTGCGTTGATTAAAGTCGACAGCCTTGAGCAGGCCGTGGAGGTGAGCAATTACATCGCCCCGGAACATCTTGAGCTGTCGGTTGCCGATCCCCAGACCATGGCGAAACAGATTCGCCACGCCGGCGCGATCTTCATGGGCCGTTATACCGCCGAGGCCATTGGTGATTACTGTGCCGGACCGAACCACGTCCTGCCGACCTCGCGCACGGCGCGCTTCAGTTCACCGCTGGGGGTATATGATTTTCAGAAACGCTCCAGCCTGATCATGTGTTCGGCCGACGGCGCCTCGGAACTGGGCAAGACTGCCTCGGTACTGGCGCGGGGCGAGGGGCTGACCGCGCACGCCCGTTCGGCGGAATACCGTATCAAATCTTAATTAAGGATGCCGGCATGAGTCGCTACTGGAGCAAGCTGGTGCAACAACTCTCACCCTATGTACCGGGTGAGCAGCCCAAAATCGCCAATCTGGTCAAGCTCAATACCAACGAAAATCCCTATGGCCCCTCACCAAAGGTCATCGCCGCGATACAGGCCGAACTCGGCGAGCAACTACGCCTCTATCCCGACCCAACATCGACCCAGTTACGTCAGGCCGCCGCTGACTACTATGGCATTCAGGCGCAACAGGTCTTTGTTGGCAATGGCTCCGATGAGGTGCTGGCCCACCTGTTCAATGCCCTATTGAAACATGAACAACCAATTTTGTTTCCTGATATCAGCTACAGCTTCTATCCGGTGTATTGCGGCCTGTATGACATCGACTACCGTTGTGTGCCGCTGGCCGAGGATTTCAGCCTGAACGTCAAGGACTACGTACAAGGCAACGGCGGGATCATTTTCCCCAACCCCAATGCCCCGACCGGCCGACTGGTATCGTTGACGGATATCGAGTGGTTGCTGCAACACAATACCGATTCGGTGGTGGTAATCGATGAGGCCTATATCGATTTTGGTGGCGAGAGCGCCGTTAAACTTATCGACCGTTATGCCAATTTGCTGGTGACTCAAACCCTGTCGAAGTCTCGATCACTGGCCGGGTTGCGGGTCGGTCTGGCGTTTGGTCATGTCGATCTGATCGAGGCGCTGATCCGGGTGAAGGACAGCTTCAACTCCTATCCTATGGACCGGCTGGCCGAGGCCGGTGCGATTGCGGCATTTAAAGACAAGGCCTATTTTGAATCGACCTGTAACAAGGTCATCGCCAGTCGACAACATCTGACCGAGGCATTGACGGCACTTGGTTTTGAGATACAGCCCTCGGCCGCTAATTTTATCTTTGCCCGTCACCCGCAACGCGATGCCGCCGAACTGGCAGCGGCATTGCGTGGCCATGGGGTGATTGTGCGGCACTTTAAATTGCCACGGATCGAGCAATATTTGCGGATCACGATTGGTACGTCTGAGCAAAACAATATTTTACTAGCCGCGTTACAGATCATCTTAAGCTAACGGCGGCGTTTACCATACCTGAATATTTCTGGCGCGACTATCAGAGCAATAAAGGTCAGAATTTATTGAGCCTGCGAAGGATACGATGGTATCAATAGACTAGTAAATTCTGACCTGTTGATCCCTCATCCATCAAAAACCACTGCTCGATACTTTATGGCATCCCGAGCCACCGCAATTTTTGTTCTGAAAGACAGTTCCGCTTGAGCCGCCGATGTGTTTACTTTCGCTTTTGAATTTATTTCGGTGACAGGCCGCGCAGTAGGGCACGAGTGACTGGGGCGGATTGGCGGTATCCGTGGGATAGGGATAGGTCACGGCCTCGCTGTTTTTGGTATGACAAGTAATGCACGCCAGGGCCTTTTTGTGGTTGCCGGGGTAGTCATTAACGCTCGGGCATGTGGCTGCGGTGGTGTTGGGACAATGGTCAAAGGTATTGGCCGGCGCCCAGCCGCTGGTGTTATGACAGGCATCGCACTGTACCGTGGTAATGAAATGACCCGTTGTAGGTTGCGGGGTCGCACCGCCAGTCGTGCTATGGCAGGATTTACAGATGCCTGCCGTGCTGGCGTCATGCACCCAGGTACCACCCACGAAGGTGGCGGTGGTATGGCAAGCGCGGCAATCCAGACTGGTTGCCAGGTGAGGAGGGTTGGTTTTCGCATCCTTGCCTGTCGCTCCGGCGCCATGACAGGAGTCGCAACGCGTAGTGGCGGACACGGTGCTATGGTCATAGGTCGCCGGTTTGAAACCTTTAGGTGTATGGCAAACACCGCAATCGAACGAAGTCATTAGATGTCCATCTTTCTTACCCTGGGCAAAGACACCGTCATGACAGGATTGGCAGTTGCCCACAATACCGGTATGCGCAAAGGTCGCGGGTTTAAAGCCAGTAGTCTGGTGGCACGTACTGCAATCATCGTCGGTCGGTACGTGATTGGGTTTTTTCCCTTTAGTGATAATACCATCGTGGCATAATGCACAGCCGTTCACAATTCCGGTGTGATCATACTTAGCGCCGGCAAAGGCCGTGGTGTTATGGCATACAGAGCAATCCTGTGGCGGCACATTAAGGGGGATGTGATGTGTTGACATCACGGTTGCCGTCGGCACCGCGCCACCATGACATGCCGCGCAACTATGGGTAATCCCGGTGTGATCGAATACCGCAGTTTTAAAGCTGCCAGGTACATGACAGACACTGCAATCCTCAGTGGTCGCGAAATGGTTTGATCCCTTCTTTTTCGCATTGCCAGTGGCTTTATCACCATGACATTCAGCGCAGTTATTAACCCTCCCGGTATGATCGAATACATTGTTTTTGAAATCGGCGCCGATGCCATGGCAGGTCCCGCAATCATCGGTCGTGGCAGGATGTGGCGGCGAGGGTGTCTTGCCCAGTGCCCCGGCAGGGATAACATAGTTTCCGTTATGGCAGGATGCGCAATTACCGGAGATATCCTTGTGGGTGAAGATCTGCGGTGTGAACATATCGTTGGTGTGACAGAAATGACAATCCTGTTGCGTTGGCAAATGGCTTGCCGATTTGATAAAGGGTTTGGTCGGGAAGTATTTGCTGGTATGACAGCCTTCACAGCCGGTTAGCATGTCTTTGTGAACGTCACTGAAAAAAATTGACGATGCAAAGCTGTTGGTGTCGATATGACACTGACTGCACTCGGGCAGGGCTGGAATATGGTTTGGTTTCTTGCCCTTGGCAATAATACCGTCATGACAGGATGCGCAGTTCTTGTTTACATCCAGATGGTTAAAGCTCGTCATCTTGAATGAGGTGAAATTACTCGAGTCATGGCACTGGGAACAATCCCGAACCGTCGTCATGTGACTGGTGTCTTTACCCTTGCTTATCGTATTGTTGTGGCACTCTGCACAGCCGCTGGAAATACCCTTGTGGTCAAAAACAGCGCCTTTAAATGAGGTGGTGTCGTGACAATCGGCACAGCTTTGATCTGCTGGGTTGGTCGGTATGTGGTTATCGAGTTTGCCTATGCTGACCACATTGTTGTGGCAGGAGGCACAGGGGAGTGAGCTGTCATAGAGATCCTTTCTGTTATGATCAAAGATACCTGTGCTGAAGGTCCCCGTGGTGTGACACTCCTGACAGTCTGAATTGGTTGGCATGTGATTGGCCGATTTGGGTAGTCCTGGGCCAGTGTCCTTATGACAAGAGGCGCAGCTTTTACCTACAACTTCAGGGCCTGTGTGGTCGACAAAGGCTTTGCTGAAACTGGTTGTGTTATGACATGCGGAGCAATCGGTACTGGTAA
>JAHEDB010000274.1 GCA_024641465.1 Chromatiales bacterium
GAAGAAGGCCGCATTGGCGATCTCATCGATCACACTCGGCCCGGCGGGCACAACCCGCTGTTCCAGGCGTAAGTGCGGGGTCCCCTCTGCACTAAAACCGACCAGGGGCCGGTTCCAGCGCCAGATGGTGCCGTTGTGCAGACGCAGGTGGGCAAACCGGCCGTGGCTTTCATCCAGCTCGACCGGCAACAGCACCGGGTAGTGTTGCAGGTTTTCGGTAAAGCATTCAAACAGGGACTGTCGTACATAACCACTGCCAAACGACACCCGCCGGATCGGCCCAAACTTGGCGCCATCGAAGCCCCCCACCGCCACCGCCTGTTCGAACAGCGGAATGCGGGTCTCGTCCCACAGGTCCTTGCCGAACAGGTAGGGGGAATTGGCGCTCAGCGCCAGCAGGGGCGCCGACAACACGGTGCTGGCATTGAACAGGCGTACCGACTCGGCGGGGGCCATCTGCAAATGGATCTGGAAGGAGGTGGCGGCCGATTCCAGCATGACGTCGCGGTGGGTCAGGCGCAGGTGCTCACGGCCATGGATATCCAGCACGATGGGTTTGCCCTGGCGCATGCGCACCACCTCGCGATTGAGGGCCCGGTAGCGCTGCATGTTCGACATATTGGCCAGGTTGAGGACCTCGTTTTCGACGGTCGGCAGGATGCCGGTCATCACCACCCGCGCATCGAGTCTGGCCGCGGTCTGCTGACAGCGTTGCCAGGTCTCGGCCAGTTCGTTATGCATGGCGGAAAAAACATGGCCGCGCAGGGGACGCGGCGTACCGTTGACCTCGATATTGAAACTCGCCAGTTCCGGACTGGCGAGGGGGCTGTCGAACAGCTGGAGAAATTCCTCGTTACAGGACTGGGGACGGTACTGGTGGTCGATGAGCCAGGCCTCCAGTTCAAACCCGGCCACGCCACCCTGCGGGTCAAACCGGCCGGTGTCAAAATAATCCTTCAGTTGCGCGGTTTCACCCGCCAGGGTCTGTTTGAAACGGGCATAGTCCGCCGCCGAAAACTGGCTGGAGGCAATCTCCTCACCCATCTGACGCCTGCCGGGCCAGCAGCTGATCCAGTTCCCGCAGGCGTTCGGGGGTGCCGATATCAAACCAGCGGCCGGGATAGTGTTCGCCGCTCACCTCGCCCCGCGCCATGGCCGCACGCAACAGCGGCGCCAGGGGGGACTTGCCCGGCGCCAACCCGGCAAACAGCTCGGGTCGATACAGACCGATGCCGCTGAAGGTCAGGCAGGCAGGCCCGTCGGCCAACAGGGTGCCGGATTGCAGCATGAAGTCTCCCTTTGGGTGCTGGGGGGGATTATTTACCATCACCAGGTGCGCCATGCCGGTGGGCTCCGCGGGTAAAGAAGCGAGGCAGTAATCGGTCCAGATATCACCATTAATGGCGATAAACGGTGCCTTGCCCAGCAGGGGCAGGGCCCGCTGGATGCCCCCCGCCGTCTCCAGCGCCACACCTTCGCGGGAATATTCGATGCTCAGCCCATAGCGACGGCCATCACCGAGGGCAGTTTCGATCTGCTCCCCCAGCCAGGCGTGATTGATCACGACCTTATCGATACCGGCCTGTCGGATGTTGTCGAGGTGATATTCGATCAGGGCCTTGCCACCGACCTGCAACAGGGGCTTGGGGGTCTGATCGGTAAGCGGTCGCATGCGCTCGCCGCGCCCGGCCGCCAGGATCATCGCCTTCATGGCGGGACGGCCAGATACTGCTCGCCCCCAGCCTCCAGTTCGGCAATGAAGGTGGCAAAGCGGGCCAGCGCCGGATGACGAGCGGCGACCTCTTTGACATAACCCATGGTGCGGGGGATGTCCTTCAGATAACCGTTCTTGCCATCGCGGTAATTGAGCCGGGCGAAGATGCCGGTGGCCTTGAGGTGGCGTTGTACCCCCATCAGGTCAAACCAGGTCAGGAATTGTTCGACCCCTACCGCGCGGATCATCTCCCGCGCGAGCAGACCTTCGTAAAATTGCGTCGCCCAGCGTTCCACCTGCCGCCGGGGCCAGGCGATATAACAGTCGCGCAACAGGGAGACCAGGTCATAGGTCACCGGGCCGATCACCGCGTCCTGAAAATCCAGGACGCCCGGATTGGGTTCACACACCATCAGGTTACGGGAGTGATAGTCACGGTGCACCACGGCCTGGGGCTGGGCCAGGGCCGAATCGGCCAGCACCCCAAACAGCTCCGCCAGCATGGCCTGACCATCGGCCGCCAGGGTCATCCCAAGGTGGCGACCCAGATACCAGTCGCGGAACAAGCCCATCTCGTTCATTAACAGGGTGCGGTCATAGGGCGGAAAGGGGTAGGCGGCCGGTATGGGGCAGGCCTGGAGCTTGATCAGGGCTGACAGCGCTGCACTATATAATGGTGCCGCGGTCTCGGCATTGAGCGAGGAGAGATAATCCCGGTTGCCAAGGTCGGTGAGCAACAGGAAACCGTTGACCGTATCCTGCTCCAGCACCACCGGTACATTCAGCCCCAGTTTTTTGAATTGCCCGGCAATGCCGGTAAAGGGATGGGTGTCTTCCTTGTCGGGCGGGGCATCCATCACCACGCGGGTCTGACCATCCCAGCGGATGCGAAAATAACGGCGGAAACTCGCATCGGCCGAGGCCGGGGCTATCTGGTAATCGTGCAGACCCAGGTCGGATTCCAGCCAGTGTTGTAAGAGAGAAAGTCGTTGGTCGGGATGTGGGGAGCTAGTCATTATTTTTTTGTCGTTTTATTAATACTTGTTTGTCTATAGCAGGCAACGCACAATAGTGCCAGCACTGCAACCCGATCACAATTTAATGTCGAAGCCTGACCAACAACGCCTGATCCTCATCGACCTGCTACGCGGCCTGGCCATCGCCATGATGTTTAGCTATCACTTCAGTTTCGATCTGGACTACTTCGGTTATATCCACGTCGATTTTAGCACCGAGCCCTTCTGGTTGAATTACCGCGCACTGATCGTCAGCCTGTTTCTGTGCACCATGGGTTACAGCCTGTATCTCGCCCATCACACCCGCTGGCGTCGACAGGCCTGGCTGAAACGCTTTGGCTGGCTGGTCCTCGCCTCGGTCGGGGTCAGTCTGAGCAGCTACCTGATGTATCCGAAGAGCTTTATTTTCTTCGGTATACTGCATTTCATCGCCCTCGCCAGCCTGCTCGGCCTGTTGTTTACCCGCCTCGGCTATCTCAATCTGTTACTGGGTGTCATCGTGTTGTTGATCGGCAATTACTATAGCAACCGATTTTTCAATCAACCCGCCTGGCAGTGGTTCGGGCTCATGACCCATCGACCCGTCGCCGAGGATTACGTGCCCCTGTTTCCCTGGTTTGGCATGGTGCTGATCGGCCTTGGCCTGGCCCACTGGACGCAAAACACACCGGCACTGACCAGGTTACTGCATTGGCAAAGTCGGCACCCACTCGTCACCACCCTGACCTTTGGCGGGCGGCACAGTCTGTTGATCTATTTGTTGCATCAACCGATTTTTTTGGGTCTGTTGTATGTGGTGACCAAACTCATAAGATAAAAATCCCGGCGCAGTCAGGCGGCTTTTTATTGGTGTACAATCAGGCGTGCTGCTCAATCACAACCGGGTCGACAAAGTCTTTTCATGCTGAAACGCCATCATCATTTTCCCCTGTTACCGAAACAAACCCTGGCCGGCTGTGTCCTGGCAATTTTCGCATCGATAAGCCCCGCCCATGCACTGGACCAGGCCAGTGAGTCTCCCGTTGTGCCGCCGCTGCAAACAGCGGTCAACCCGGGTGATCCGCCGCTCTGCCAATATCCCCCGGTAAGAGACAAACCACAGGCAGATCCCAAGCTGCCAGCCAATCGGACCACCCTGCAGGCCGATGAGGCAAACATGAGTGAAAAAAATGTCACTCAATTTTCCGGCAAGGTGGTCATCCAGCGAGACGGACGTCGTATCGATGCCGACAAGGCCCGCTACACCCACCAGGATGAAAACTTTGACGCCGCCGGCAATGTGCGGTTTCTGTCTGGAGAATTGGAGATCGAGGCAGACCACACCAGCATGAACCTGAAGGAAACCCGCGGCACCCTCTACCAGACCCACTACCGGACCCTGCCGGACAACGCCAGCGGGACGGCGGAGCAAATCACCATCGACGGTCCCAACCGGCTGATCATGGATCAGGCCAGTTATACCACCTGCCCGCCGGACAAGGTGG
>JAHEDB010000275.1 GCA_024641465.1 Chromatiales bacterium
GGCGGCGCACAACATCTGTGGAGAGGCCCAGATCTATGATCAGGACAAGGACTCCGGGGTGATCTTCACCCGTCCCGAGGCGGCCTTTGTCGGCCTGTCCCTGGACCAGGCCAAGGCCAGGGGGATCGATGCCGCCGAGGTCAAGGTGCCCATGAGCGTGGATGCCAAGGCCATGATTACCGGCGAAACCCTGGGCTTGATCAAGCTGGTGGCGGACAAAAAGACCCACCGGATCATCGGTGTCCACCTGCTGGCGGACCATGCCGATACCCTGATCGGCGAGGCGGTGATGATGGTTTCGGCCAATCTGACCCTGGAACAGGCCGGTCAGGCGATCCACCCCCATCCGACCCAGACCGAGCTGTTCGGTGAGCTGGCCAGACGCCTGTCGTCGCGCCTGCGTCGCGCAGAGAAAAAGGCCGCCAAGGCCAAATAAGCCCTGGCCGGTTCCGGGCTTCAAGCCCGGAACCGCTTTTCTACCCAAACCCTCCCGGCTGGAATGGAACTTGCTTTCTTTCCGGCGTATGAAACCATTTATCTCCTTTGCGTTAATCCTGATGCTGTCATTGCTATGGCCGGCGGGGAGCACGATATCGGCGCCGAGCCGGTTTAGTGAACCCGCCAGTGTGCCCAGTGCGCCTGTCGAAAAGAATACCGATGAGGTCATGAATTCCATTGCCCGGGAAAATGACGGGGTTGTGGATGAAGCCACGCTGCTGGCCAAACTCAATCCGCCTGCCTCGGATTCCTCCGCAACGGCGCTCAACAAAACCGCTGAACCCGCAGCCACGGCAGAACAGAGTGAGGCAGCGGTGACTGCTAAGGCGGGCAAGGAAATGGTAACGGAATCCGCCGCCCCGCGGCCGGCCACCACCATTGCCGAGTCATTGAGTGGTGATGAAAGTGAGTCGTCCGCTGGCCAGGCAGAGCCGCCGGAACAGGACGAGACCGTCGAATGGGTGGGTAAGGATCGACGCATCAAGCGGGTCAGAAAGGTACCGGCATCGATCTATCTGAAGTCACAAAAACCGGCGGATAAATTGATCATCACCGATGATTTCAATCAGTCCAAAACCGAATTACTGGGTATCTCCGACGTTCGTCAATATGGCGCCCGGCCCGATGAATCGAAGTGGCTGTATTCTGGGTCCAAGTTTGTCTGCGAGCTGCGTCATCCGATACCGGGGTTTGGCTTTGCAGTCATGAAGCAGGGGGTGGACGACCCGCTACAGTTTCTGGTCGAGACCGATGGCATTAGCGGCGGCACAGGCCGGGCCCGCATTCAGTCACGGCCACCCATCTGGAAGCGTTTTACCCCGGTCAAGGACCTGGGGGTGGTGCCCATCGAGGCTAAAGGCAAGGTCTTGTTCAGCCTCGAGGGTGTATGGGTCAAACGGCTCTTGCTGGAACTGAAGGAAGGGATGCAACCGACCATCTCGTTCTGGGATGATGATACCGGTGGGGATGATGTGATAGTGACGGTCTCGTCCTTTAACTCGCAGAAACATCTGCCGGATTTTGCCGCCTGCCTCGGGAATCTGCTGCCTTATTCCTTCAAGGATGTGCGCACCCGCACGCTCTACTTTGGCTATGACAAATATACCCTGTCAGCGGAGCAAACCGGACGTCTCAGGAAGCTGATCGAATATGTGAAACTGGATGAGACCGTGAAGAAGGTCGATATCGTCGGTTATTCCGACAGTGTCGGTTTTGCCCGCTACAACCAGACCCTGGCACAACGCCGCGCTGCGGCGGTGAAAAAGTTCCTGTTGGCCGAGGGCCTGCCCGCCGACAAACTGGCGGTCACGGCCAAGGGCGAGAAGGATAAAAAGCACACCAATCGCACCGAGGAAGGCCGCCGCAAGAACCGCCGGGTCGAGGTCACCCTCATAAAATAGCCTCAATTCAGCTCCATTCTCGGGTATAATTGCGCCCCTCTTTTGGGCACACACAATCTCGAGTCTGGAGCTTTATCATGTCAGCGATCAAAAAAGTGGTTTTGGCCTATTCCGGTGGTCTGGATACCTCGATAATTCTGCAATGGCTGCAGGACGTCTATCACTGTGAGGTGGTGACCTTTACCGCCGATATCGGTCAGGGCGAGGAGGTCGCGCCGGCCCGCGCCAAGGCCGAGGCCATGGGGGTGAAGGAGATCTATATCGAAGACCTGCGCGAGGAATATGCCCGCGATTATGTCTTCCCCATGTTCCGCGCCAATACCATCTATGAAGGTGAATACCTGCTGGGCACCTCCATCGCCCGGCCACTGATCGCCAAACGCCTGGTAGAGATCGCCAAGCAGACCAATGCCGATGCCATCTCCCATGGCGCCACCGGCAAGGGCAATGACCAGGTGCGTTTCGAACTCGGTGCCTATGCCCTCAATCCCGGCATCAAGGTGATCGCCCCCTGGCGTGAGTGGGACCTGACCTCGCGCGAAAAACTCATGGCCTATGCCGAGCAACGCAACATCCCGGTCGATTTCAAAAAGAAGGGCAAGAAGTCACCCTATTCCATGGACGCCAACCTACTGCACATCTCCTATGAAGGCGGCATCCTCGAAGACCCGTGGTCCGAGCCGGAAGAAGACATGTGGCGCTGGACCGTCAGCCCCGAGGCCGCGCCGGACCAGGCGACCTATATTGAACTGACCTTCAGCAAGGGCGATATCACCGCCATCGACGGTAAGTCTATGTCACCGGCAGAAGTGATGACGTATTTGAATGACGTGGCCGGCAAGAACGGCATCGGTCGTGACGACATCGTCGAGAACCGCTACGTCGGCATGAAATCCCGCGGCGCCTATGAGACCCCGGCCGGTACCGTGATGCTCAAGGCGCATCGCGCCATGGAATCCCTGACCCTCGACCGTGAAGTCATGCATCTGAAAGATGAACTCATGCCGCGCTACGCCAGCCTGATCTATAACGGTTACTGGTGGTCACCCGAGCGACAGATGTTGCAGACCATGATCGATGCCTCGCAACAATACGTCAATGGCGTGGTGCGCCTGAAACTGTACAAGGGCAATGTCGTCGTCGTCGGCCGTCAATCGAAGACCGATTCCCTGTTCGATGAAAGCATCGCTACCTTTGAAGAAGATGCCGGCGCCTACAATCAGAAAGATGCCGAAGGCTTCATCAAGCTCAATGCCCTGCGTCTGCGGATTGCGGGCAAAAAGCGGCTTAAATAAGGGATTGAACCGCCAAGACGCCAAGAATGCCAAGAATGCCAAGAATGCCAAGAATGCCAAGAATGCCAAGAATGCCAAGAATGCCAAGAATGCCAAGAATGCCAAGAATGCCAAGAATGCCAAGTAAATTAATTCGTTGATTGGATCGGGTTGTTGATGTGGGATGGACTCCATAAGTTTGCTCCGCGTAATTAAGAAATAATATTTCTCTTTTCTTTGTGTCCTTGGCGTCTTGGCGGTTTATCTTTACAGATTTTATGACCGACACTGAAAAATTACTTGCTATAGATCGACAACACATCTGGCACCCCTACAGTTCCATGGGCAGTGGTCTGCCTGTCTATCCTGTTGTCTCTGCACATGGTGTGCACCTCAAGCTGGCCGACGGACGCGAGTTGATCGATGGTATGTCATCTTGGTGGTGCGCCATTCACGGTTATAACCATCCTGATATGAATCGGGCCTTGACTGAACAATTGGCTAAGATGTCCCATGTCATGTTCGGTGGACTGACCCACCCCCCGGCGGTTGAACTTGCGAAGCTGCTTGTCGAGATTACACCTGAACCCTTACAGACAGTTTTCTTTTCTGATTCAGGTTCCGTGGCGGTAGAAGTGGCGATGAAAATGGCTATTCAATATTGGCATGCCAAAGGGCAATCTAACCGGCAGCATTTTCTTACCATTCGTTCCGGGTATCATGGCGACACATTCGGTGCCATGTCGGTGTGTGATCCGGTCACCGGTATGCACAGTCTGTTTGGTGATGTGCTGGTGAAGCAGGTCTTTGTCGAGTCGCCCCGCTGCCTGTTTGGGGAAGCCTGTCAGGCGGAGGATCTCGCCGCGTTTGAACAGGCCCTGCTCGAAAACCAAGCCAGCATTGCCGCTGTGATCCTGGAGCCGATTGTACAGGGTGCCGGTGGTATGCGTTTTTATTCGGCCGACTACCTGCGGCAGGTTCGAGTATTATGTGATAAACATAATG
>JAHEDB010000276.1 GCA_024641465.1 Chromatiales bacterium
TTCTGACTGCGACGACCTTTGTCATGGCAGGGCTGGCGCGTGAACAGGTCTGTACCTACATGTGTCCGTATTCGCGTTTTCAGGCGGTGATGTTTGATGAAGACACCCTGATCGTCGCCTATGACGAACAACGCGGTGAACGGGAAAACGGTCGCATCAAACCCGTCAAGGGACTGCTGAAACAGGAAGACCGTGAGCGCAAGAATCACGGCGACTGTATCGATTGCGGTTATTGTGTACAGGTCTGTCCGGTGGGGATCGATATCCGCAATGGCATCCAGTATCAGTGTATCTCCTGTGCGCTGTGTATCGACGCCTGCGACACCATCATGGATTCGATCAAGTACCCGCGCGGTCTGATTCGCTATTCCTCGGAACACGAGCTGCATGGCGTGAAACGCAGCTGGTATAAACCCAAGAACCTCGGTTATATCGTATCCATTGTGCTGGTGACGGGGTTGCTGGTATGGAGTATCGCCACGCGCAGTGTAACGGAGTTGACGGTCAACCAGGTTCGCCAGCCTTTGTATGTGACCCTCGCCGACGGGCGGATCCAGAATCGTTTTGAACTGAAGATCAGTAACAAGAGCGACCACACCCGGTCATACCGCATCAGTCTGGAAGGGATCGCCCACGCCGAACTGGATATGGGGAATTTTGCCGAATTCAGTCTCAAGACCGGCGAGAGCGTTAAACTGCAAGTGGCTGTCAAACATACCCGGGTCAGTAATGAGGGGCAACGAGTCAATTTTATGTTTGTAGTACAAAGCCTGAATAGCAGCGACATCCCGGCGATTAAACATCCTGCGGTTTTTAACCAGCCTTGATCAGATAACGGACCATCACTATGACATCACTTGTTTATACATTGCTGGGTGGCGTGTTCCTTATCGTTGCACTCTTCCTGTTGGCTCTAAAGATTTTGCGTGTTGACCCCAAGGCCCTGGCCGGTCTGTTCGCGCTGCTGGTGCTGGGTATCTTTGTGCCGATCTCGATCATCTTCTGGCCCGGCGCCGATGTGTTCGCCATCCATCTCGCCATCTACATGATCACGGTGTATGCCCTGGGTATCATCTTCTCGCAACGCGCCAGTCATCTGCTGAGTGGCACCGGTCACTGGTTCCACTGGGGACCGGCGGCGATCATCGGTTTCTTTTTGCTGATTGTGGCGGTGGACTCGATCCTGCTGGTAGTGGCGACCAAGGGCCTGGGCAAGGAAGTGGCGCTGCACTTTTTACCCGCACCGCGCAGCGGTGGCCGGGTCAGTTCGTTTTTTCCCGGTACCGTGAGTCATGACTTCCGCGAAAAGGAAGAGCTGTTCAATCGCTACATCGAACAACGCCAGGCGCAACAGGATCGTGACTGGCACGTTCGGCTGGGCTGGTCCACCGACCCCCACGCCGGTAAGGCGAGCGTGTTTCAGATCCACGTCGCCGATAAACACGGCCAGGCCATCGCCGGGGCCAAAGTCACCGGCCGTTTTATGCGCCCGGCCGACAGCAAACAGGATCAGAGCTTTACCATGCAACAGGGCAAACCCGGTTACTATCACGCACAACTCACCCTGACCGCGCCGGGCAAGTGGGAGCTGTGGCTGACTATCCAGCAGGGCGCGGCCCTGCACGAGATCCGGGCCGGGACCGGGATTGGAAAATAAAGAAAAAAGCCAACGCAGAGACACGGAGGCGCAGAGATCGCAGAGGATTGATAAATAATGCCCTTATTAAAATTTTTCTGTTTGAATCGGTTAGAGATTATCAATAAATCTTTCTCTGCCTTCGTGTCTCTGCGTTGTATGTTATGTTGAATAAATCATGACTGAAACCAACCACTCCTGTTTTCACTGCGGCCTGCCGGTGCCGAAGGGCAGTCACTACCCTGTGGCGATTATGGGTGAGGACCGGGATATGTGTTGCCCCGGTTGCGAGGCGGTGGCGAAGGCGATCGTGCAGGGCGGGCTGAGTGATTTTTACAAACACCGCACCAGCACCTCCGCCACACCGCAGACCACCGTCCCCGAAATCCTCAATGAACTCAATCTGTATGACCGCCCCGAACTGCAACGCAGTTTCGTCACCGGTGACGGCAGTGATGTAAAACAGGCGGCGCTGATATTAGAGGGCATTGTCTGCGCCGCCTGCGTGTGGCTCAACGAACGGCACATCGGCGCCCTGCCCGGTGTGCTCGAGTTCTCCGTCAACTACGCCACCCATCGCGCGCAACTGAAGTGGGACGATAGCCAGATCAAGCTGAGTGAGATCCTGCGTGAGATCACCGCCATCGGTTATGTCGCCCATCCATTCGATCCGGGCCGGCAGGAACAACTCTACAAGAAGGAACGCGCCCAGGCCCTCAAACGTCTGGCGATCGCGGCGTTTGGCGCCATGCAGGTGATGATGCTGGCGGTGGCGCTGTATGCCGGGGCGGCCGAGGGCATGGCCGATAACATGAAACACTTTTTCCGCTGGGTGAGTCTGCTGATCAGTCTGCCGGTGGTGTTGTATTCGGCGCGGCCCTTTTTTACCTCTGCCCTCGGTGACCTTAAACGCAAACGCCTGGGCATGGACGTGCCGGTGTCGCTGGCCATCGGCGCGGCCTTTATCGCCAGTGTCTATGCCACGGTGACGAAGGGTGGTGAGGTGTATTTCGATTCAGTGACCATGTTTACCTTCTTTTTGTTGAGCGGCCGCTTCCTGGAGATGGGTGCACGGCAACGGGCCGGGCAGGCCGCCGAGGAACTGGTGAAACTGTTACCGGCGATGGCGACGCGTTTAACCAAAGACGGTGAAGAGGTCGTGCCCGTTTCAGATTTGCAGCACGGTGATCGGATCCGGGTTCGACCGGGTGACGGCATCGCCGCCGATGGCCGGGTACTGGCCGGGCAGAGCAGCGTGGATGAATCCCTGCTCACCGGCGAGAGCCTGCCCATCGCCAAGGGCGTGGGCGACGAGGTGACCGCCGGCACGGTGAATGTGGAAAGCCCGCTGGAGATCGCCGTCGAGAAGATCGGCGAAGAGACCGTGCTTGCCGCCATCCGTCGCCTGCTGGATCGGGCCCAGGCGGAAAAACCCGGCATTGCCCTGCTGGCCGACAAGGTTGCGGCCTATTTTGTCGGCGCCCTGTTGCTGGTGGCCCTGGTCGTGGGGGGCTACTGGTATTTTGCCAATCCTGCGCTGGCTTTCTGGATCGTCTTATCGGTGTTAGTCGTGACCTGTCCCTGCGCCCTGTCGCTGGCCACCCCGGCGGCGATGACCGCCGCCACCGGCAGCCTGACCCGCCTCGGGGTGCTCACCACTCGCGGCCATGCCCTCGAGACCCTGGCTCTGGCGACCCACATGGTGTTCGACAAGACCGGCACCCTCACCACCGGCCAGCTGGTACTCAGCAAGGTCGAGACCTTTGCCGAACTGGATGCCCAGCAATGCCTGCGGATTGCCGCCGCCCTGGAGCAGGCCTCGGAACACCCGGTGGGCAGATTACTTGCGGCGCAGGTGTCGAACCCGCCAACGGCATCGGAGGTGATCGCCACGCCGGGGCAGGGGATCGCAGGCAAGGTGGATGGCAAAGGCTATCGTATCGGCCGTACTGCCTATGCCTTGCAGGGGAGTGAGCACTCACCCGAGATGGATCGCACCCACAGCCATGCGGTGCTGGCGACGGCCGAGGGCAGGCCGCTGGCGGAGTTTCTGCTCAGCGATGCGCTACGCCCCGAGGCCCGCCTGGCGGTCAGCCGGCTCAAACAGGCCGGTATGCAGGTTATTATCCTGAGCGGTGACCGGGCCGGGGTGGTCGAGCGGGTCGCGGCCGAACTGGGTATCGAAAACTATCAATCCGGCCTCTCCCCCGCGGGCAAGCTGTCGGCCATTAAGGCCATGCAGGCAGAAGCTGCGATCGTGGCCATGGTCGGCGACGGGGTGAATGACGCCCCGGTACTGGCCGGGGCCGAGGTTTCGGTGGCGATGGGCAGCGGCACCCAGCTGGCCCAGGCCAGCGCCGATATGGTGTTGCTGTCGGGCCAGTTGACCCACCTGGCCGATGCCCGCCAGGTGGCCTGCAAGGCGCGCCGTATTGTCAGGCAAAATCTTGGCTGGGCAATAGGTTATAATCTGGTGGCCCTGCCGCTGGCGGCGTGCGGCTTTATCGCCCCGTGGATGGCGGCCATCGGTATGTCGGC
>JAHEDB010000277.1 GCA_024641465.1 Chromatiales bacterium
TAAACAGGTCAGCCTGGTGCTGGGATTCTGGCCCAGCTGGCCGAAGAGCAAAACCGTAACCAGCCGCTTCAGCTTGCAAGGCTTCAGTCGCGCCTATCGGGCGTTTGAACAGTGCCAAAAGACCGGCGTGGTAAAAAAATAGTTTAAATAAAATTGCAAAAGGGGATGGCCATGGGCTTACGTACAAAATTCAATCTGGTGATGCTGTTTGTGTTTATCCTCGGCATGGCTGGCGCCGGTCTGGTTTCCAACAAGGTGCTGCAAAATAATGCCCGCGAGGAGATCCTGCATACCGCCGGTATCATGATGGAGAGCGCCATGGCGGTACGCAGCTACACCATCGGCGAGATCCGTCCGCTGCTCGCAGTGCAGATGAAGCGGGACTTTTTACCGCAGACCGTACCGGCCTATGCCGCCACGACCAACATCCACAAACTGCGCACCAAGTATCCTGAATACACCTACAAGGAAGCGACCCTCAATCCGACCAACCCGGCCTCACGGGCGACGGAGTTCGAGAGCACCATTGTGGATTACTTCCGCAATAACCCCCAGCAACGGGAACTGATCGGCAACCACATGACGGCCACCGGTCCCATGTTGTACATGGCCCGACCGATCCAGATCAAAAATGAAGGTTGCCTGGCCTGTCACGGCAAGGTCGAAGATGCACCGGCGACCATGCTGGAGCGCTACGGTCGCGCCAACGGCTTCGGCTGGAAAATGCAGGAGGTGGTCGGCTCACAGATCGTCAGCGTACCCATGTCAGTCCCCCTGGCGCGCGCCGACAAAACCTTTTACACATTTATGATCGCCCTGGCCGTGGTGTTCGCCGTGGTGTTCATTATCCTTAATGTCCTGCTCTCCATCATCGTCATCAAACCCGTCAAACGCATGGCCGAGATCGCCCACGACGTCAGCATGGGCAAGATGGATGTGCCGGAATGCAATCCCAACGGCAAAGATGAGATTGCCACGCTGGGGAAATCGTTTAATCGCATGCGGCGGAGTCTGGTGAATGCGATGCAGATGCTGGATGAGTGATTTGTATCGACTGGTGTCGATGCTGATCTAAGTCCGTTCTCGGACGGACGGCCGAGTTCATTTTCTTTGTAATCGGACAAAGAAAACAGAACCAAAAGAAAACCGACCCTGTGATGGCGCAGACATGTGTTTGGGTTTTGGTTTTTTGTTGAGCATTGGCAGAAGGGGCATCCCAGCCCCTCTGCCAATGCGGCGGCATCCTTGCCGCCCCTGATTGATATTTAAAAAACCACAACCCAAACACGCGCCATCAAAGGGGGCGATCCCAGCGAATTGGCTATCAAGTTTGAATGAGTCGTAGGACGTAGGGCGGATTAGCACCCTTACGGGGATAAACTCCGCGTAATCCTCCGCATGTAAACAGGATAACAATGTTAAAGGAGTTAACATCCCATGCCAAACTATCGACGTCACCGTATTGAAGACTGTTGTTATTTCTTTACCGTTAATCTTCTTGAATGCCACCAAAATCAACTGCTCATCCAATATATAGATATTCTACGTGACACAGTGAAACGGGTTCGCTCAAGGCATCCCTTTTATATCGATGCCTGGGTGGTATTGCCTGAACACATGCATTGCATATGGACCTTGCAAAAGGGAGATGGTGATTATTCCAGCCGTATGCGGCTGATCAAGATGTTATTTTCAAAGCAAATACTGATGACCGAATGGCGCTCTGCCGTAAGACACCGCAAGGGTGAACGCGGCATCTGGCAACGCCGTTTTTGAGAACATACGATCCGGGATGATGAGGATTATGCAAGTCATATGGATTATCTCCATTATAACCCAATCAAACACGGCCATGTGGACAGGGTGATAGATTGGCCGTATTCAACATTCAAACATCATGTTCGGATGATGGGTATCTATCCGGAAAACTGGGGTAGTGGGGGCATTGATATTCCAGTTGGAGAACCGGGGGGTGACATGCGGCGGATTACGCGGAGTTTATGCCCGTAAGGGTGCTAATCCGCCCTACGGTCCTTTCAGATTGACCCCGACATATAGCGTCGGGGTCAGTTAAATAATTGGCGTTTATTTTCCTGATAGATTTAAAGTGAAGCTTGGTGGTTCATAAAATGTAACCTCTAAACCTAAAATGTCACCATTTGCATTAATTAAAAATTTGTCATCTTCACTGGATTGTATCGTATTCGAGAAAGACCTAGTTGTATATGATTCAATAAGTTTTGCATTGTTTCCGGATGCCTCTATACGCCATGTTCCCGTTTCTGTTGTGCCGTCGCTACAATCTAGAATACCTATCGTACCCGCTTGGCCAATTGTTGCTGCATCAGGTAAACCGTTGTAACTTGTTGCTGTGCATGTTACTCCTGTATCGCGTACAAGTTTAACGAATATTTTATCAGTGGTGTAGTATGCGGTGGTTGTACCCGTAACAAAGGCATTTGATGTTGTGTTTTTTATATAGACGCTTGTTTCTGCTGGTGTAAGCATTTTAGCGTCAATTAAGCTAGGATTTTTAATTGTTACAGTGAGATTTGCTTCGTAGGTGCTGCCATTGTTATCACCGCCTGTTAGATTGTAAGTTTTACTATGGCCTGGTGTTAAATTTTTTAGTTGTGAAAGAGAAAATGAGCTTGTGTTAGCCGGCGTATCTCCGATGCCGCCGCCGCCCCCCCCCCCGCAGTTGGTCAAGATTAAAATGCTGGCGATGAATATTGATCTTTTGCTAAATGATGTAATCATTGTTTTCTCCTCCATTGAAGTTATTTCTTCTTTTTTACTCTAGTCCCGACATTTAGTAAACATATAATATCAATAGACTGAGTGTCATTAGCTGAACGAATGGACTATCAAATTTAACAGCTATAAAATGTTAACTCGCTGAAATATATCTATAAATACAAAACACGTAGGGCAGATTAGCAAAGCGTAATCCGTCGCTTGTCGATCTCAGATATACCAACAAGAATATCAAAACTGCAACTCATCCAATCTACATTCACTCTATATTTAAAACCTTGGCGTTCTTGGCGTTCTTGGCGTCTTGGCGGTTAAACATTTTTTGACTGAACTAGGCCCCACTCAACTCTTTCTGCAACCACGCCCTCGAAAACCTTAACTCCCGATCCACTGTTGCTGCGGAGATGTCGAGGGCTTCGGCGATCTCGTCGTAGGTCATGCCGCCGAAGAAGTTTAGTTCGATGATATTGGCCTTGCGTTCGTCTACCTTGGCGAGTTTGTTGAGGGCGTCTTCGATGTCGAGTAGATCAGGTTGTTGGTCGTTGGCGCCGACGAGGGTTTCGTGCAGGGTGACGAGCATCTCGTCACCGCCCCGTTTCTGACGGTTCTTGCCCTTGGCGTGGTCGATGAGGATCTGCCGCATGGCGCGCGCGGCGATGGCGATGAAGTGGGCGCGGCTTTGCCAGGAGACGCTGGTGTCGACCAGTTTGAGGAAGGCCTCGTTGACCAGGGCGGTGGCCTGCAGGGTGTGACCGGCATTTTCGCCGCGCATGTAGTTATTGGCCAGTTGCCGCAGCTTGTCGTGCACCAGGGGCATGAGTTCATTCAACGCCCTGGCATCACCGGCACGCCAGTCCTGTAGTAATTGGGTGATGGGATTGTCTTCGGCCATAGGCACCGATTCTAGCAAGCGACGGCTGGGTAAGGGAAATAAAAAAACCTGCGAGAAAAGGTCTCGCAGGTCGATAGATAAGTCAGCAAAAAAAGGGGGAGTGACTGCCTCTATCCAAATCTACTTGAGGAGGAGCAAGTAAATTAAATAGTTAATGGTCTGATGTAACTGACCTTCACGCACCCAATAGCAGGGGCAGGGCGCGGAGGGTGATGACCACGGCGGTGACGGTGATGGCCATTAACAGCATGTTCCTGACTAATGAGTAAATGCAGACGGGTCTTTTATGGTTCATGATTTGGTCCTTTCTAATCTCGTTATTGTTTTGTTGTTGAAGCAGTTTGTTATTTGCTAAGCGACTTCCGCGTCGGAATCCCCTCATTCAGACACATGAATCGTCAGCAGACGGTGGATTTCACCTGTCGTGAGCAGTAGCCAGCGTTGCCTGTCACCATTGATACAAACTAAGCTCGGGTCGCTGGCGTCCTCCGTGCTAATGCCAGTCTGGCA
>JAHEDB010000278.1 GCA_024641465.1 Chromatiales bacterium
TGACCGCTCTCGGCAGCTACCCCAAGAGTATCGCCTTTGACAACGAGGACACGGCCTACATCGCCACCGTCAAGGGCGACATCATTCGCTACGATGGCCAGCAACTGACGCGACTCATCCCGCGTGGCGCACACGGTCTGGATTTCGCGGAGAAGATCCGCTTTGCCCAGGGCAAACTCTATATTCACAACAGCCGCTATGCCGGAAAAGAGCAGGGTTATCTCAGTGAGGTCCTGCTGTTTTCGACAACAGGTGAATATATTGATCGTTTGTTGAGTGAGGACGAGGCAAAGACCAGCCAGTTTAATGATATCGTCGTCAATCATACCGGCCAGCTTTATTCGATCATCAACGTCGAAGAGATCCTGCGTGTCGATTCTGACAAACAGGACCTGATCAAGTTTACGCCGTTGATCAACGTCGAGGCACTGACGGAGAAAATGCGCGATGTGATCAAGCAATATAACGCTATTGCCATATCGGACATCCGCCTGGATGAGATCGCCCCACCAAACACCGTGCGCGAGAAAATTAACAGCGTAGTCTCAGACGAACTGGACTTAGCCGACCTTAAATTTGATTTAAGCACACTCGCGACAGCAGATAACCCAGCCATTGACACCCAAATAATCACGCAACAAATAACCAACATTACCCTGCCATTATTAGGACTGAGTAATATCACCATCGATGCAGCCGACAATATCTACATGAGTTGCCTGCTGGGTGTCTTTATGTTCGATTCCAGCAGGAATTACCTCAAAAGCATAATAACCGTTGACGACAATGACATCACCCTCATACAGGGCCTGGCCGCCGACCCTTATGGGAATATGGTTGTCGTCAGCTATAACCCCACCGATGCCTACCATATGCAGTTCAATAAATATGACCGTCATGGAAACGTTGCCGGGCCACTGCTTTCAGGCGATAGCCATCAGACCTGGCTCAGCATTCAGGACATTGCCTTTGACAATGCAGGTAATTTCTATGTCGTGGATTTATTACAGGGAATTTACAAATTCGACCAGACTGGTCAATTCGAAAAAATCATCGCCCGCCCCTTTGACTAAGCATCCGGGTGCGGCTTTAAACACACTGCGGATACCTCAATCGATTTATCGGTCTGCCATTAAAGCTTTGTCTAATTAACTCCGATATAACAAAGAGAGGAGCATGCATCCTGTCCGTGTATGTTTAAAAATTGTTAAGGATTGTGGCATGACCGGATCAAAAATAAGCATAAATATACTGACAGATCTCGCAGGAAGGCTGCTGCCGCACAATATCACCATCAAAACCAAACTGACCCTCATGGCCGCCCTGGTTTTATTTGGCATGGGCGGCATGATGATAATCCAGCATTTTACCGGCAGCTCATTACAGCAGCTGCAAAATGACCGGGTGCTGTCCTACGATATCGAGACCGGCATGCTGACCCTGCGGCGCGACGAAAAGAATTTTCTGGCCCGCAACGACCTCAAGTACCATGAAACATTTAGCACACACCACCGGCAGTTGATCGAAAAACTTACACACCTGCGAGCGAAACTGACCTCGCGCGGCTACGCAACAGACAAAGCCGACAACCTCGATGGAATCCTCAAAGACTACGCCGTCAAATTCAATGCCCTGGTGGCGGAACAGCGCACGATCGGCCTGAATCCCAAGGATGGCCTGTATGGCAGCCTGCGCGATGCGGTGCACAAGGCAGAAACCAGTATCAAAGAACTGAATGACAACAAACTGCTGGCGGGGATGTTAATGTTGCGCCGCCATGAAAAGGATTTTATGTTACGTGACGACATGCAATACGTCGCCAAATTCGAAAAGGACGTAGAAATATTTACCCGCCACCTCGATAGCAGCAAACACTCCGCCGAAACCCAGGAAGTCATTCGCGGCCACATGGCGCAATACAAAAAAGATTTCCTCGCCCTGGTCGAGGGCTACCAGCGCAAAGGGCTGGATAGCAAGCAAGGACTGCGCGGCGCAATGCGTGAGACCGTACATAAAACTGAAACCCTGCTGAACGAAATGCAAGTTGAACTGGATAAACGCGTCGAACAAGTCAGCCTTCGCATTGAAATGCTACGCACAATTGCCTCCGCCGTTATTACTGCCTTAATATTCCTGTTGCTGCTGGCGATCCGCTACAGCATTACGAAACCTGTTACCGCACTGTCCAAGCTGATGCAGGAGGCCAGCATCCGTAACGACATGACGCTGCGCGCCACGGTTACCAAACAAGATGAAATTGGCGACATGGCTAGCGCCTTTAATACCATGATGCAGGCCTTCCACAACATGATGCGGCAAGTACAGAATTCATCATCACAACTCAGCGCCGCCGCCGAACAACTATCAGCTATTACTTCCCAGACCTCAACGGCCGTGCTGAAGCAGATGACCGAGAGCGATCAGGTTGCCACCGCCATGAACGAGATGTCTGCCACCGTACAGGAGGTCTCCAAACACGCCAACAATGCCGCTGAGGCATCCCGTATCGCCAACGAAGAATCACAACAGAGTCGGCAGGTAGTCACCGCCAATAGCAACAGCATCAAGCAACTGGCCACGTCTGTCGAGAAGACCGCCGAAGTGATCAATGTGTTAAGCAAGGAAAGTGAAAATATCGGCACCGTGTTAAGCGTTATCCGAGGCCTCGCCGAACAGACCAACCTGCTGGCCCTCAATGCCGCCATCGAGGCAGCGCGCGCCGGGGAGCAGGGCCGTGGATTTGCCGTGGTTGCCGATGAGGTACGCAACCTGGCGCAACGCAGTCGTACCTCCACCGAAGAGATCGAAGTGATCGTCCAGCGTCTGCAACAGACGGCCAGCAACGCCGTCTCGGCCATGCAGGCCGGTAAGGATCAGGCCCTCAGCAGCGTCGAACACGCCGAATCCGTCGGTCACTCGCTGGAGACCATCACCGGCGCCATCGACTCCATCACCCAGATGAATACCCAAATTGCCACTGCCGCCGAGGAGCAAACCGCCGTGGCGGAAGAAATCAACCGCAACATCCACGCCATCACCCAGGTGTCCTCAGAAACCAGTCAGGCCGCCAAACAAACCACCGAGACCAGTGAAAGCCTGGCCAAACTGGCCATCGACCTGAACCAGATGATCAGCCAGTTCAGATTATAGATCCGTCACTGCTGGTGGGCCTGAGATACACACCGTTTTTAAGACCTCATCACCAAGCCTGACTATTGCATTACGAATAGTTTCAGCCTTTACGTTTTTCTATCCGCCAATCAACAGCCTTGCCACAATGCGGGCAGCGATTATTCAGTGCCACCTTCATCTCTTTTTCAATATCATTTACGGTGCTACCAATTTCTTTTTCCATCTTCCTGCTTCTACTCACATCAAGAATAATTTTTGCATCATCCTCTTTAAGACCCAATGTTTCCTGCGTCTCTCTTAACGCCTGTTCTTCATCCTGGGTAATAATGCCATCCTCCATGGCCTCATCCACCAATTTTTCATAGTGGGCACGGCGTTGTCGTATCGCCTCACTGAAACCCGAGGCCAAAATACCGGCAGGAATGGCTACAAGGCCAATACTGACAATACTGATTAACGAGGCCAATATCTTGCCAAGGACGGTCACTGGCGTGACATCGCCGTAACCAACACTGGTCATGGTAATAATCGCCCACCACATCGCCGCGGGGATACTGCTGAATGCCTCAGGCTGTGCTTCGTGTTCTGCAAGATACGTCAGACAAGAAGCCATAATGACCAGAATACATAACAGAAACAGCGCCGCCCAGATTGATTTTGCCTCATCGCTCAAGACCTGCAAGAGCAGCGACATGGATGAAGAATAGCGTGTCAACTTGAATATACGCAGTAAGCGCAGCACCCGCATAAAACGCAAATCAACCGTAAGAAAGAAGCCCAAATAAAACGGCAAAATCACCACCAGATCAATCAGGGCCATGGGCGTCAACATATAACGCAACCTTCCCATAACAGGATGGGCATAGTCTTTATCTGTGTTATCCACACAACTCCAGACACGCGCCAGGTACTCGATACTAAAAACGATGACAGAAAATATTTCAAAGTTAACAAACAAAACGTGATACTTGCTGTGCAGCACAGGGAGTGTCTCTAAAATGACAGAGAGGAC
>JAHEDB010000279.1 GCA_024641465.1 Chromatiales bacterium
TGATTGCTGCCCAGTTTATTGAGCACCTCGGCCAGCGGTTGTACCAGTTCGGCACTGAATACGCCCAGTAACTGATTGGGCGCCCCGGCCGGATTGGTGAGGGGACCGAGGATATTGAAGATGGTCCTGACGCCCATCTCCTTGCGCGGGCCGATGGCGTGTTTCATGGCGCTGTGGTGCATGGGGGCAAACATAAAGCCGACGCCCACTTCGTTGATACAGCGGGCCACCTGCTCGGGAGTCAGGTCCAGCTTGACCCCGGCGGCCTCCAGTACATCGGCCGAACCGGACTTGCTGGAGACCGAGCGATTACCGTGCTTGGCCACGGTGCCACCGGCGGCCGCGACCACGAAACTACAGGTGGTGGAGATATTGAAGGTATTGGTGGCATCACCACCGGTGCCGACGATATCCACCACGTGGGCGCCGGTAACCTTGACCCCGGTGGCCAGCTTACGCATCACCCCGGCGGCCGCGGCGATCTCATCGATGGTCTCGCCCTTCATGCGCAGGCCGATGAGAAAACCGCCGATCTGTGCCGGGGTCGCGGCGCCGGTCATGATGCTGTTCATCACGTCGGTCATTTCCGCACCGCTCAGGTTGCGACGCTCGGTGACCGCCCGGATTGCCTGTTGCATGTCCATCTTTCAGCCCTTTTTACTTAGTGATTGCCCAATTCAAGTCCTGACATTGTCCCGCCTCTATCAAAAAGGGTCAAGGCGAGCGGCTCAGGCCCGCTCGTCTTCCGTCAGGGGTTTATGCAGTTGCACCGGCGTCTGCCGCTTGCGCAGGCGCAGGTTGAGCATCTCCACCATGATCGAAAAGGCCATGGCAAAATAGATATAGCCCTTGGGGATGTGCAGATCGAGGCTCTCACCCACCAGGGCCATACCGATCAGGATCAAAAAGCTGAGGGCGAGCATCTTCAGAGTCGGATGGGTATCGATAAACGCGCTGATCGGCTTGGCCGCGAACATCATCACCCCGACCGCAATGACGATGGCGGCGATCATCACCTCGACATGATCGACCAGGCCCACTGCGGTGATCACCGAGTCGAGGGAAAACACGATGTCGATCACCGCGATCTGGATCACGATGCCGATAAACGACACGGCCATGGCACCCGGTCCACCATGTTCCGCCCCTTCCAGGGCATTGTGGATCTCCATGGTGCTCTTGAAGAGCAGGAACAGGCCGCCCAGCAGCAGCACCAGATCGCGCCCCGAGATCTCCTGTTGCAGGACCACAAACCAGGGCTCGGACAATTTCATCAGCCAGGTCAGCGACAACAACAGCAGAATGCGGGTCAACATCGCCAGGCTCATACCGATAACCCGCGCCCTGTCCCGTTGCGCCGGGGGCAGGCGCCCGACCAGGATCGCCAGGAAAATGATGTTATCAATACCCAGTACGATCTCCAGTACGGTCAGGGTAAGAAAGGCCAGCCATACCTGTGGGTCCAGTAATAATTCCATAAACACCTCTTTTAAGCCGATTATCCGTCAAGCATTGATGGGTATGTCGATGCGATTATTGCTCAAGCATATATTCCAGTGATTTGCGCCGGTTGACATTGATAAACAGCAGCAGGGCTACGCCGAAAAACAGGCTCATCGTCAGCGCCATGTGTAATACGCTGTCAAACACCAGCGGTGAAACAACCCCGGCGATCACGGCATTCATGCTCATATGCGTAAAACTCTGCAACGAGGAAGCAAGGCCACGATGTTCCGGTAATTCGTCCATCCCGAGCAACGACAACATGGGCATGCAGAAGCTCATGCCGATGCCATACACCGCAAGCGGTGCGATGACGGTAAAGGGTGACACGGGTAAAAATATCGCCTGGCCGAGGTTTAATAATGCGCCGACCAGCATGGTCGCATAACCGGCCTGCAGGGCACGCCGCACCGAGATACGTCCGGCGCTGCGCCCCGCCAAAAAGGCCCCCAGCATCATGCCGCCGACCATGGGCACGAACATAATATGAAAATCACCAGGCCCCAGGCCAAGGTGTTTGAACATGATCTGCGGTGCCGCGGTGATGTAGAGAAAGAAACCGCCGAAGTTAAAGGCGACGATCAGGGCCAGCTCCAGAAAGTGAAACCGTGTCAGGGCATGACCATAGTTTTTCAACAGCACGATCGGATGCATGGAATGGCGTTTTTCTTTCGGCAGGGTCTCTTGCAGACCATAAACCACCAGCAGTATCAGCACCGCACCCCAGGCGGTCAAAAAGACAAAGATCGAACGCCAGCCGAAGGTCGTCTCCAGCATACCACCGATGATGGGGGCGATCGCCGGGGCGACACCAAACAGAATCATGATAGCGGACATCACCTGCTGCGCCTGTTGGCCACGAAACAGGTCTCGCACCACGGCCCGCCCCACCACGATACCGGCGCTGGCAAAGGCCCCCTGGATCAGGCGCAAGACCAGGAAGATATGAATATTCTCCGCCAGGGTCAGGCCGATAGAACTCAGGGTAAAACCGGTCAGTGCACCCAGAAACACCTTTTTCCGCCCCAGCGAATCGGACAGCGAACCATAGAATAGCGTCATCACCGCAAAGCCGAGCAGATACAGGCTCAGGCTCTGCTGCATCTGCACCGCACTGGCATTCAGGTCGGTCGCAATACTCGGGAAAGACGGCAGATAGGTGTCGATACAAAACGGCGCCACCATAGAGAGCATGGTGATTATGATGATGACGAGTTTATTCTGAAATGGGTTGGGCATGTATACCTTTAAAAAGAATGAACCGCGGGGGACGGAGGCACAGAGGAACACAGGGAAAGATAAAATTTAAACACTGTCGTCTCTAACATATTCCAGTGCAGACCGCGTTACCCAGAATATAACGCTGTAAAACCACCGATCACTCAGACTCTTCCGTGAAAAAATATTTCTCCACCGCAGAGGCTTATCGTTTGCCCGAGGTTTGTTTTAGAAAATTTCGTAACATATCGTGACCGCACTCGGTGAGGATCGACTCCGGGTGAAACTGCACGCCCTCGACCGTCAGCTCCTTATGCCTAACGCCCATGATCTCATCCATGTTGCCTTGACCATCCTGAGTCCAGGCGGTGATCTCCAGGCAATCGGGGATACTGCTTTTCTCGATGACCAGCGAATGATAGCGGGTCGCCTCAAGGGGGTTTTTCAACCCGGCAAACACACCAACATCCTTATGATAGACCATGGAAGTCTTGCCATGCATGATGGCCCCGGCGTGAACGATCTTGCCACCAAAGGCCTGGCCGATACTCTGATGCCCAAGACACACGCCGAGGATCGGCAACTTGCCGGCAAAATAGTTGATTGCCTCGACCGAAATCCCCGCCTCATTAGGTGTACAGGGCCCCGGTGAAACGACCAGATGCGACGGTTTCAGTTTATCGATGTCTGCAACACTGATCTGATCATTGCGATAGACCTGCACATCCGCGCCCAGCTCACCAAAATACTGCACCAGGTTATAGGTGAAGGAATCATAATTGTCGATCATTAATAGCATAATTTATTTCTCAACGCAGAGGCACAGAGAACGCAGAGTTCACGGAGGTTTTCTGTTGCTTGTTGTTTATTACCCTCTTTATGCCTTGTTTTAATACAGGCACATTAAAATTAATTAACAACCCTATAGCCTTACCACTCAAACGCAAATATGACAAAAGTTGGGCTGAGTGAACGGGTAGTATATTTTCAACCACTTTTAACTCGAGAACGACATTATCGTGCACTAAAAAATCCATCCTGAAAGCAGAGGGAATGGATATATCTTTATATTTTGCGCCAAAGACCAGTTCTGACTCATACTTTATACCACGCAGTTCAAATTCATATGCCAGACACTGATGATAGACTGCTTCCAATAAGCCGGGGCCCAATACTCTATGTACATCAATCGCAGCACCGATAACCTGTTCAGTTAATTCACTTTCACTCATAAAACCCTCCATGGTTATTTATCTGAAACAATGCGCCAAACAGCGGCTGTATGGAAATTCACTAAGAATTTCTTCTCTGTGTCCTCTGCGCCTCAGCGTCTCTGCGTTGTCTTTTCAAAAACCTTACCGGTGTGTGCCATCCAGCCCCGCCTCGGCCATGGCCACGGCACGGAATACCGCGCG
>JAHEDB010000280.1 GCA_024641465.1 Chromatiales bacterium
TTCCCGCTGGGGGAGAGCATGGCCTATGCCTTTGCCCGCAAGGGTAGCGCGCTATGGTTATTTCTGTTCGCCTTTGCCCTCGGGTTTGGCACCACCATTGCCGAACCGGCACTGATTGCAGTGGCCGCCAAGGCGGCCGAGATTGCCGCCAAGGCCGGGGTGATCGCCGCGACGCCAGAGGCCATGGACAGCTATGCCTTCGGCCTGCGTCTGACCGTGGCCCTGTCGGTCGGTGTCGCCATCGTCATCGGGGTGATGCGCATTATCCGCGGCTGGCCTATCCAGAACCTGATCATCGACGGTTACCTCGGCGTGGTGGTGATGACCTTTTTTGCCCCGGCGGAGATCATCGGCATCGCCTATGACTCCGGCGGGGTGACCACCTCGACCATTACCGTGCCCCTGGTGACGGCCCTCGGTATCGGTCTGGCCTCGAGTATCAAGGGCCGCAATCCCATGACCGATGGTTTTGGCCTGATCGCCTTTGCCTCCCTCACGCCGATGATCTTTGTCATGGCCTACGGCATGATCATATGACCGATTTGTTACTCCACCTGTGGCATGTCACCCTCGAAACCGTGCTCGACGTGTTACCCATCGTGATCATCATTTTTGGTTTTCAGGGCCTGGTGATCCGCAAACGCGTACCCAATCTGAAAAAGGTCGTGGTCGGCTTTGTGTATGTGCTGCTCGGTCTGGCCTTTTTCCTGGTCGGGCTGGAAGAGGCGCTGTTCCCCCTCGGTGACCTGATGGCCAAACAGTTGACCGACCCCGCGTTTATCCATGGCGCGGGGAACGTATCCGACATCCTGCACTGGCAGGATTACAAATGGGTCTATCTGTTTGGCGCGGCCATCGGCTTTGCCACCACCATCGCCGAACCGGCCCTGATCGCCGTGGCCATCAAGGCACAGGATGTGTCCGGTGGCACCATTAGCGTCAGGGGCCTGCGGGTGGCCGTAGCCCTCGGGGTCGCGGTCGGGATCGCCCTGGGGACGTTTCGGATCGTCACCGGCACGCCGCTGCATTTTTATATCATCACAGGCTATGTCCTGGTGATCATCCAGACCGGCTATGCGCCACGCAGTATTATCGCCCTGGCCTATGACTCCGGCGGGGTGACCACCTCAACCGTCACCGTCCCGCTGGTCACGGCCCTGGGTCTGGGGCTGGCGAGCACGGTTCCGGGGCGAAGTGTGCTGATCGATGGTTTTGGTTTAATCGCGTTTGCCAGTTTATTTCCTATGATTACAGTCATGGGATATGCCCAGCTCAGTCACTGGCAGGCGTCACGCAATCAAGTCCGGCAGGACAAAACAGGAGGCTGAAATGCACTTTAAACTGATTATCGCCCTGGTGGAGGATGACAAGACCGATGCCGTCATGGAGGCGGCCCGCGCCGGAGGGGCGAGGGGGGCGACGGTCATCAACCATGCCCGCGGCGAGGGGCTGAAAAAGAGTAAGACCTTTTTCGGTCTGGCGCTGGAGACGCAGCGGGATATGGTATTGTTTCTGGTGGAAGAACACCTGAGCCGCAAGATCCTCGAGACCATCGCCAGGGTCGGGGATTTTGAAACCAAGCACGGCGCCGGGATCGCCTTTCAGATCGACGTGGAAGATGCGGTCGGGGTGGCGCAACAGGTGAAGAGTCTGACCGATGTGGTGGAGGATGAACTATGAGTGATCGCAAGGTGGTGCGGGTGCGGGATGTCATGAAGAGCCAGTTTGACCTGGTCGATGGCATGATGACCGTGCAGGACGTACTGATAAAAATGAAGCACGTGGATACCAAGTGCGTCATCGTCGACAAACGCCACGACGACGATGAGTACGGCATTTTGCTGATAGCCGATATTGCCAAAGAGGTGCTGGCCAAGGATCGGGCGCCGGAGCGGGTCAATGTCTATGAGGTGATGTCGAAGCCGGTAGTGACCGTCGATGGCGGCATGGATATTCGTTATTGTGCCCGGCTGTTTGATAAATTCGGCCTGTCCCGTGCCCCGGTACTGGAGAACGGTAAGGTGATTGGTATTGTCAGCTTCACCGACATGGTTTTGCAGGGCATGCTCAACAAGGACTAAGGACAGGTACGGGGTGATGGCAATCGATAATAAAACTCAGGCCAAGGTCGTCAATATGGATCGATATCGCTTCCGCAAGCTGGTGGATGGCACTTTTTATGACACCCTGCACGCCACCCCCGGCGTCGCGCTGGTGATTTTTACCAGTGCCGGTTGCGCCAGCTGCCGGGCCTGGAAAGAGGTGCTCAAGGGCTATCTGACCATGAACCAGGCGATCGTCATTTTTGAGGTCGATGCCCATGAGAGCATGGCCCTGGCCAATGAATATGAAATCTTTCACCTGCCGGCGCTTTTTCTGTTCCGCGATGGTGAGTTTCACAGCGCCCTGCAGTGTGAGGCCAATCTGGAGCGGATCCATCAGGCCATCATCCGCAGCTTACAGGGTCCGGCACAGGAGGAACCCTGACGGCAATGCACATAGACCCGCAAACCGGCCTGCTGGATGAGGCCCACTACCTGGCCTCCCCCAATTTCGACGAACGCCCTCCCGGGCAGCCGATGGACCTGCTGGTGATCCACAACATCAGCCTGCCGCCAAATGAGTTTGGTGGGCCCTATATTGAGCAATTATTCACCAATTGCCTGGACCCCGAAGGCCATGCCTACTTCCGGGATATCTGCCATTTGCAGGTCTCATCCCACCTGTTGATTCGCCGTAATGGCGAGGTCATCCAATTTGTGCCGTTCCATAAACGGGCCTGGCACGCCGGTGCCTCCTGTTTCCGGGAACGGACCCGCTGTAACGATTTTTCTGTCGGAATCGAGCTGGAAGGGGCGGATGATATCCCCTACGAAGATGTACAATATGCAAAATTGATAGCCGTCAGCCATTGTTTATTACAGGCCTATCCACAAATTACACTGGACAATATCGTGGGCCACAGCGATATTGCCCCCGGCCGAAAGACCGACCCCGGTAGCGCGTTTGATTGGTCGCGATACCGGGCGGGACTGGCCAATGTGGCATGAAGCGTAAAGCTTGCAACCGAAACCTATAAACTGGAAACTTGCACCTTATGAGCCTTATCAGCATATTAATCAGCCTGGGAATTGAGAGTTACTGGGACCAGGTCGACAGACTGCGTCGTTACGACTGGTTTGAAAACTACAGTCACTGGATGACGGAAAAACTCCATGGTCAGCCGTTTTATCACAGCCCGGCCGGTGTGCTGCTGCTGATCGCGCCGCTGGTCCTGGCCGTCTGGCTGGTGAACGCCATGCTGGGCGGTGTCTTGAGCCTGTTCAGCTTTGTGTTTGGCGTTATCGTATTGTTGTACTGTCTTGGCCCACGCACCCTGGCGCGTGATGTACAGGCCTATCTGGATGCCGCCGAGGCGGGCGATCATGAGCAGGCCAAACAGTTTGCGCAAGAAATCCTCGGTCGACCGGTGGATGAAAAACCGCAACAGCTGGCCGAGGCCGTCAAGGAGGCGATTCTGGTACAGGCCAATGATCGGCTGATCGCGGTGATGTTCTGGTTTGCCCTGTTGGGCCCGGTCGGCGCGGTGATGTTTCGCGCCAGCGCCTTACTCAAGGAACAAAGCCTGTTGGTGCCAGACAAATTTTCCCAATCCGCAAACGACCTGTTCTGGATCATGAACTGGATACCGGCGCGACTGTGTATCATCGGTTACGCCCTGGCGGGTAACTTTATCGATACCGTCAGCTACTGGCGTTCATTGAATGATTTCTGGCGCCGTGACAGCAGTGACCTGCTGGTCGCCAGCGGTGTCGGCGCCCTGCGCCAAGATGTCCGTTCTGACCTAGCGGATGCCGATGATGAAGTCTTCATCCATGGCGTGGCCCATACTATGTCACTCATCAAGCGGACGATCATTGTCTTTATTACCGTACTGGCATTGATGACCCTGACCGGCTGGCTGATCTAGCCGGCCCGCTGGTTTTAATGTAATGGGTACCTCTAAAAAGTCAATTAAGGAGGCTGAGCAAAACAAACTATCCAAGTTAAGCGATTTATGATCTAATGTCGACATGAAACGCGATCTTGAACTCGAAGCGAACCTGGTTGAGAAATACGTTGCCATTGAACCTGT
>JAHEDB010000281.1 GCA_024641465.1 Chromatiales bacterium
CGATTATGAAGCCAGTTGGCGCAGCACGTAGTGCAGGATGCCGCCGTGGCGGTAGTATTCCACCTCGGCCGGGGTATCGATGCGCACCCGTACCTGGAAGGTCTTGCGGCTGCCGTCTTTGGCGGTGGCGGTGACTTCCAGTTGTTTGGCCGAGCCATCGCCAATACCGCTGAAGTCGAAGACTTCATGGCCGGTCAGGCCAAGTGATGCGGTGTTTTCACCTGCCATGAATTGCAGGGGTAGCACGCCCATACAGACCAGGTTGGTGCGGTGGATACGTTCATAACTTTCGGCGATGACGGCATGTACACCCAGCAGGCGCGGGCCCTTGGCGGCCCAGTCGCGGGAAGACCCGGAGCCGTATTCCTTGCCGGCGAGGATGATCGAGGGGATGCCATCGGCGATATATTGCATGGCGGCCTCATAGATCGAGGTCTGTTTGCCTTCCGGCATGTGCAGGGTGATGCCACCCTCGGTGCCGGGGGCGAGCAGGTTGCGCAGGCGGATATTGGCGAAGGTGCCGCGCATCATGACTTCGTGGTTACCGCGGCGTGAGCCGTAGGAGTTGAAGTCCGCCGGTTTGACGCCGTGGGCGACCAGGTATTTGCCCGCCGGGCCGTCGGCCTTGATGGAACCGGCCGGTGAGATGTGGTCGGTGGTGATGGAGTCGCCCAGCACGGCCAGGCAGCGGGCCGCCTTGATATCCGAGACCTTACCGATATCTTTGGTCATATTTTCAAAGTAGGGCGGGTTCTGCACGTAGGTGGAATCCCCGTCCCAGGCGAACAACTGATCGGCCGGGGATTTCAGCTTGCTCCAGCGTTCATTACCGGCGAAGACATCCTGATATGCGGATGTAAACTGCTCACGGGTGACGGTCTTCATCACCACGTCTTGCAATTCCTTCTGGCTCGGCCAGATGTCCTTTAGATAAACGTCCTTACCGTCCTTGTCCTGCCCGAGGGGCTCGTTATACAGGTCGATGTCCATCCGACCGGCGATGGCGTAGGCGACCACCAGGGGCGGTGAGGCGAGGTAATTCATGCGCACCTCGGCGTGCACGCGGCCTTCAAAGTTGCGGTTACCCGACAACACGGAACAGACCGTCAGGTCACCGTCGTGAATCGCCTGGCTGACCTCGGCGGGCAGCGGGCCGGAGTTGCCGATACAGGTAGTACAACCATAACCGACTACGTTAAAGCCGAGTTGGTTGAGGGAGTCGATGACCTGGGCCTTTTGCAGATATTCGGTGACGACCTTGGAGCCTGGCCCTAAGGAGGTCTTGACCCACGGCTTGACGGTGAGGCCTTTTTTCACGGCCTTTTGCGCCACCAGCCCGGCGCCGAGCATGACGGTGGGGTTGGAGGTGTTGGTACAGGAAGTAATGGCGGCAATGACCACAGCGCCGTCTTTAATCTCAACGGCCTCACCCTTCATCTTGGTGCTGACGCTGCCCTTGTTGCTCAGCTTGCGTTCCTTTTTGAGGGCCGCCAGGGCATCGGCGAACATCGGTTTGGATTGGCTCAGGGGCACGCGGTCCTGGGGACGCTTTGGACCGGCCAGACTGGGCACGACGGTGGATATGTCCAGCGACAGGGTCGAGCTGAACTTGGCCTCCGGTTGACCGGGGGTGCGGAACATACCTTGTTCTTTGCAGTAGGCCTCGACCAGGGCGACATTGGCGTCATCACGACCGCTCAGACGCAGGTAGTTGAGGGTCTCGGCATCGATGGGGAAGATGCCGCAGGTGGCGCCGTATTCCGGGGCCATATTGGCCAGGGTGGCGCGGTCCGCCAGAGGCAGATGGTCGAGGCCCGGGCCGTAGAACTCGACGAACTTACCGACTACGCCGTGTTTACGCAGCATCTCAACCACGGTCAGCACCAGGTCGGTGGCGGTGGCGCCCTCCGGCAGGTCGCCGCTCAGCTTGAAGCCGACGACTTGCGGGATCAGCATAGAGATGGCCTGGCCGAGCATGGCCGCCTCGGCCTCGATGCCGCCCACGCCCCAGCCCAGTACGCCCAGGCCGTTGATCATGGTGGTGTGGGAATCGGTGCCGACCAGGGTGTCGGGGTAGGCCTGTAATACGCCGTTGTTTTCACGGGCGAAGACGGTGCGGGCCAGGTATTCGAGGTTGACCTGATGCACGATGCCGGTCTCGGGGGGCACGACCTTGAAGTTGGAGAAGGCCTTCTGGCCCCATTTCAAAAAGCTGTAGCGCTCATGGTTGCGCTGGTATTCCATGTCTTCATTGATACCGAAGGCATTGACGTTGCCGAAGGCATCGACCTGTACCGAGTGGTCGATGACCAGCTCCGCCGGTTGTAGGGGGTTGATCTTGTTGGGGTCGCCGCCGAGGTTTTTCATGGCGTCGCGCATCGCGGCCAGGTCTACCACCGCCGGTACGCCGGTGAAGTCCTGCATCAGCACGCGGGCCGGGGTGAAGGCGATTTCCTTACTCGGTTCGGCCTTGGGGTCCCACTTGGCGAGGGCCTCGATATCGGCCTTGGTAACGTTTACATCGTCTTCATGACGCAACAGGTTTTCCAGCAGTATCTTCAGGGAAAATGGCAGTTGATCGGCGCCAGGCACGGCATCGAGTCGGAAGATTTCGTGATCCTTGCCGTTAACGGATAAGGTCGCACGCGCTTTATAACTGTTAGCCATGGTTTCTCCTGCGTTCTTGTTCGTTTGAAATCAAAAGGGGGGCATTATACGTGAATTTCGCTGACTACGGGCAATCTCTCAGCCCTTGAGTATACTCTGCGCTGCCTCGCACAGCTTGCGGCGCTGAAATAATAACTGCCAGCGGCTGCCGCCCATCTGTCGCCACAACACCGCCGAACGCATGCCGCACAATAACAGGGCGCGTATACGATTGGCATTGGTGCTGTCCCCCAGATACTGGTTTTCCCCCGAGACCATGATCTTGGGGACTATCTGGCTGACGGTCTCGGAGTAGACACCGGCCAGATTGGCAATGATATTCTCATGAGTGATGGGAAAATGTTCCAGCTGTTTCCTGGCGCGCTTGATGCCTTCACTGATGGTCTGGAGCATCTGTGGTTGTTTGGCCAGTTTCCGCTCCAGATGCAGCAGACTGATGGTATAGCGGGCGATATCCAGATTGGGTTTAGATTCGTCGGCGCCCAACTGGCTAATGATCAGTTGCAGACCGGTGGCGAGGTTGGCCGGGTTACCGTAGATCGTTTCAATGTTATCCGGGTCCAGTTCCATGATGCTTTTCAAACAGACCTCGAGGTCCTGGCTGTCGGCACGGCCGGTGGTGGCGATATCCTGAACCAGCGAGGTCGCCTGAAACAGACCGGCGAGGGCCAGGGTTTTATTTTGCAGTGATGCCATAAGGTTTGTTACTTCTGATTGAGTTATTGGCGGTTGTGCCGTTCGGCCTGCTGGATGATACCACCTCCAAGACACTTTTCATCCTGGTAGAACACCACCGATTGACCCGGTGTGACGGCCCATTGTGGGTCATCGAATACGACATGGCATTGGCCATCATGGATCGTCTCGATGCGACAGCCAGCATCCTGCTGCCGATAACGTGTCTTGGCGGTACAACGATATGGAGTGGCAGGCGCCTGACCGGATACCCAGTGCAGGTTGATGGCGTCGAGCCACTGGCTATACAACAAGGGATGGTCGTGGCCCTGCACAACGATCAGAATATTCTTCTCCAGATCCTTGTCGGCCACATACCAGGGATCGTCGCCATAGTTTTTCAGCCCGCCGATACCGAGGCCCTGTCGCTGGCCGAGGGTGTAATACATCAGGCCGTCGTGTTTGCCCACGGTGTCGCCCTCGGGAGTCTGGATCAGACCCGGTTGGGCGGGGAGATAGCGTTGTAAAAAGTCCTTAAAATCCCGTTCACCGATGAAACAGATGCCGGTGCTGTCTTTTTTGTTACAGGTCGCCAGTTGATGCTGTGTGGCGATCTTGCGTACCTCGGATTTTTCCAGCTCACCGATCGGGAACATGCTACGCGCCAGTTGCGCCTGGGACAGCATGTACAGGAAATAACTTTGATCCTTGCCGGTATCCATGCCGCGCAGCAAAAAGTATTCACCGTCCTGTTGCGCGATGCGCGCATAGTGACCGGTGGCGATGAACTC
>JAHEDB010000282.1 GCA_024641465.1 Chromatiales bacterium
AACTGCGTGTTACCGAGATCTTTTTCTCACTACAGGGGGAGTCGCGTAGCGTGGGTATCCCCACGGTCTTTATTCGCCTGACTGGCTGTCCGCTGCGCTGTGGGTATTGCGACACCAGTTATGCCTTTCAGGGCGGTGACTGGATGGGCATCGATGGTATTCTTTTGCAGTTGCAGAGCTATAAAACAAAATACATTACTGTTACCGGTGGTGAACCCCTGGCGCAAAAAAACTGTCTCGGCTTATTGCAGCGGCTATGCGATCTGGATTATCGGGTCTCACTGGAGACCAGTGGCGCGCTGGATATCGCCGCGGTGGACCCGCGCGTGATCAAGGTAGTGGATATCAAGACACCAGGCTCCGGGGAAAGCACTAAAAACCGATACGAGAATATACCGCACCTATTGCCGCACGATCAGGTCAAGTTTGTGCTGTGTGATCGCCGGGACTATGAATGGGCACGCGAAAGCCTCGAGCAATATCACATCGCCGATCGATGTGAAGTATTGTTCTCTCCGGTGGCCGGTCAGCTCGATGCCCGCGAACTGGCCGACTGGATCATTGCCGATCAGCTACCGATCAGGTTTCAATTACAATTACATAAAATTCTGTGGGGCAATGAGCCCGGCCGCTAACGGGTGGGCAGGCTGATGGTGGATTTATCTATGGGCGACAAAGCAGTCATTTTATTATCCGGCGGTCTGGACTCGGCCACCACCCTGGCCATCGCCGCGTCGCAGGGCTACACCTGTTATGCGTTGAGTTTCGATTATGGTCAGCGGCATCGCTGTGAACTGGCGGCGGCAGCGGACATCGCCCGCGCCATGCGGGTGGCCGGGCACAAGACTGTCGGGCTTGGACTGGATGCCATTGGGGGTTCGGCCCTGACGGACAATCGTATCGATGTCCCGGATCATGCCACCGTCGGGATACCCGTGACTTATGTGCCTGCTCGCAATACCGTATTCTTGTCTATCGCCCTGGGCTGGGCCGAGGTATTGGGGGCTCAGGATATCTTCATCGGCGTGAACGCGGTGGACTATTCCGGTTACCCGGATTGTCGGCCCGAGTACATCCATGCCTTTGAAGTCATGGCCAATCTGGCTACCCGCGCCGGGGTGGAGGGCAGACCGGTGCGGATCCATACCCCACTGATTGACCTGAGTAAGGCCGACATTATCCGACAGGGTACCCAGCTCGGCGTCGAATACGTCAGAACCATCTCCTGTTATAACCCGGACGCAGACGGCCGGGCCTGTGGCGTCTGCGATTCCTGCCGCCTGCGCGCGGCCGGTTTCAAGGCAGCCGGTATTGACGACCCGACCCACTACCAGTCAGGCTGAGAGCCTGCCCCCAAATTTACCGCTGACAGGCCGTCTGCTTCGGGCTATAATGCACGGCCAAATTCATGCACAGATAAGAATATTTTTAAATTCAATAACTTAAGTGGAGTATTTCCATGACGTTTGTCAATTTTTTTGCGGCGCAGTCGTTTTTCCTCTGGTCGACCTTTATCATCGCCCTGGTCATGGGCATGGTCGTCAATAAAACCAATTTCTGTACCATGGGGGCCGTTTCCGATCTGGTCAACATGGGGGACACCGGCCGTATGCGTGCATGGATTCTGGCCGGCACCGTGGCCCTGCTGGGCGTCATCGTGCTGGAAGCTGCTGGACTGGCCAATCTAAGTAACAGCACCCTGCCGCCTTATCGTGGCAGCGAATTTCAGTGGGGCCGTTACCTGCTGGGTGGCATCATGTTCGGAATCGGCATGACCCTGGCCAGCGGTTGTGGTAACAAGACCCTGATCCGCATCGGCGGCGGTAACATCAAATCGATCTTTGTGTTCGTGGTGATCGCTGTCATTTCCTATTACATGGTTGACCCCTACAAACAACTGCCATCCACCTGGTACCAGACCCTGTTTGCGCCCTGGCTGGGCAAGGCCTCTATTGCCCTGAGCACCAATCAGGATCTGGGCAGCATCGTCGGTAAGTGGTTCGGTGTACCTGCCCTGAGCATGCGCATCGCCCTGGGGCTGATTATCGCCGCCGTGGCGCTGTTTATCGTATTTCGCTCCGAAGACTTCCGTAAGAGTTCGGACAATATCCTGGCTGGCGTGGTGGTCGGTGTGGCCGTGTTACTGGCCTGGTACTTTACCTCCGGCGTTGGCATCGCAGGCGAGGAAGGACCGCAGAGCCTGACCAAGTTCTATGCCAACTGGGACTTTGTCATGGATAACGCCGATGGCAAACCGAAGAATGGCTCGACCAATCTTTTGCCGCAATCGTTTACCTTTATCAGCCCCATCGGTCAGGCCTTCGGCTATGCGACCTCTGGCTTTAACGGCACCTTCCTCACCTTTGGCGTGGTCTCGGTACTGGGCGTGATCGTGGGCTCCCTGATCTGGTCATTGATCAGCCGTGGCTTCCGTATCGAATGGTTCGCCTCGTTCAAGGATTTCACCACCCATATGATCGGCGCCGTACTGATGGGCTTTGGTGGTGTGCTGGGCCTGGGTTGTACGGTCGGTCAGGCCATCACCGGTGTCTCGACCCTGGCCCTGGGCTCTTTCCTGGTCTTCCTGGGAATTGTATTTGGCAGCGCCCTGACCATGAAGATCCAGTATTACAAGCTGGTCTATGAAGAAGAGGCCAGCTTTGGCAAGGCCCTGGTGACTGCGCTGGTGGATATGAAATTACTGCCCGCCGGTATGCGCAAACTGGACGCCGTCTAGTAAATATTCCGCATTCGGACTCGATCGGGCTTGCCATTCCGGTCGAGTCCGGTAAAATGCGCGCTTCCTTTTTACACCATAAAGGGCCGTTAGCTCAGTCGGTAGAGCAGTTGGCTTTTAACCAATTGGTCGAAGGTTCAAGTCCTTCACGGCCCACCAAATCAAAGAGTAGGGGAGTACTAAAACACTCCCCTGTTTTTTCAAATTGTTTTATCTGTAGTTGCATCCCGTCTCCTGTACAGCCATGAGCCCGATCATCCCATGATATGGGAAACGCTATCTATCACCTGTAATGGCGCAGTTTGTTGGACCAGATCCACTAATTGATCCAACGCAAATGGCTTCCCGGCCTGCTAGGATAATATTGTTAGCGAATTGCGCAGAATTAAAAACAGCGATGCTGATCTCCATCATTTCCCCTTTTCTAGCTCGCGTTAAATTAAAGCTATCATTTGTCAGTAAGTTTTCAGTACTGTGCAGCTGCCATTGATGATCCGTCACTTTCCAACCACGTTAGTTCTATTATTAGAATTAGCTAATATGGTAGGCCAAACACCATACTAGGGCGTTAACTGGCAGGGTGATTGAGGAGAATCCATGTTACGCAGGCTATTTCCCTTTTTGGACTGGATTAACGAATTACGCGACCCTGCTGTGTTCAGGGCAGATCTTTTGGCCGGAGTCACGGTTGCGTTGGTCCTGATACCTCAATCCATGGCGTACGCCCAGTTAGCAGGCCTACCAGAGGTTTTTGGATTATATATCTCCTTTCTACCAGTAGTGATTGCAGCCCTGTGGGGCTCCTCTCGTCAGCTACAGACGGGACCTGTAGCCGTGGTCTCGATCATGACTGCCACAGCACTAGCGAGCGTACTGGGTGGAACAGCTCAGTCCAATCCCGATCTCGTCGCACAATATATCCCGCTGGCGATGTTTATGGCCTTCATGGTGGGGGCTTTTCAACTTTTTCTGGGTGTTTTTCGCCTGGGAATGGTGGTGAACTTCCTCTCCCATCCGGTGATTGTAGGCTTCACAAATGCGGCGGCCATCGTTATCGGTCTGTCCCAGTTGTCAAAAATATTCGGTGTCAGTATGCCGGGCGATCCTATTGATCACTTCCTGAGTGTGCGAATCTGGGGGGTTGTACAACAACTGGATCAGATCCATATCCCAACCTTTGTCGTCGGCGGCTGCGCCTTTGCCATGATGTGGGGGATTAAACATTATGCGCCTAAGTTACCTGGTGTGCTGGTTGCGGTTGTGGCCACCACCCTGCTAAGCCTGATCATCGGTTTTGAAAGTATGGGGGTAAGTGTTGTTGGCAGTATACCCGAAGGGTTACCAGGTTTCTCCATGCCGGGATTTAGTCTGGAGCTATTGGGGCAGTTG
>JAHEDB010000283.1 GCA_024641465.1 Chromatiales bacterium
ACTGGTGGCCTTGGAGACAAACGGTACAGTACGTGAGGCGCGAGGATTCACTTCCAGGACATACACCGTGTCACCCTGTACCGCAAACTGGGTATTCATCAGGCCGACAACCTTCAGACCCTTGGCCATTTTGACGACTTGCGCACGCATATCATCCTGCACCGCCGTGGACAGATTATACGGAGGCAAGGAACAGGCGGAATCACCGGAGTGCACACCGGCCTGTTCGATATGCTGCATGATGCCGCCGATCACTACGTCCGTACCGTCACAGATCGCATCAACATCCACTTCGATGGCATCATCCAGAAAACGATCCAGTAACACTGGTGATTCATTAGAGACCTTGACGGCGTAAGTCATATACCGTTCCAGCTCTTCCTTGTTAAACACAATCTCCATGGCACGGCCACCCAGTACATAGGATGGACGCACCACCAGCGGATAACCAATCTCTTCCGCCAGTTTGACGGCCTGCTTCTCATTACGCGCGGTACGATTGGGGGGCTGCTTCAAACCCAGATCGTTCAGCAATTTCTGAAAGCGTTCCCGATCCTCGGCGAGGTCGATGGAATCCGGTGTGGTGCCGATGATCGGCGCCCCGGCAGCCTCCAGGTCACGCGCCAATTTCAGCGGTGTCTGTCCGCCGTATTGCACGATAATGCCCTTGGGCTTTTCCAGGTCCACCAGCTCCAGCACGTCTTCCAGTGTCAGGGGCTCGAAATACAAACGATCCGAAGTGTCATAATCGGTTGACACAGTTTCAGGATTACAATTGACCATGATGGTCTCATAACCATCTTCACGCATCGCCAGTGCCGCATGCACGCAACAGTAATCAAACTCGATGCCCTGACCAATACGGTTCGGCCCGCCGCCCAGCACCATGATCTTTTCCTTCTTGCTCGGCTTGGCCTCGCATTCCTCTTCATAGGTGGAATACATATAGGCGGTGCTGGTGGCAAACTCGGCGGCGCAGGTATCCACCCGCTTATAAACCGGGCGCACGCCCAGTTTGTGGCGATGCTGGCGGAATTCGTTTTCCGACATGCCCAACAGCTTCGCCAGACGGCGGTCGGAAAACCCTTTGCGCTTCAGATAACGGACACGCAGCGCATCCATGACCGATTTACCCTGCGCCTTCACCTCGGCTTCCAGTTTGATGAGCTCTTCAATCTGCACCAGGAACCAGGGATCGATCTTCGTCAGTTCATTAATGTCCTGCACACTCAAACCGGCGCGGAAGGCATCGCCCACATACCAGATACGATTGGCGCCCGGTACGCGCAGTTCCCTGCGTAGCTCATCCATAGCATCGTCGCGCGTCAAATCCAGGATCTCATCGAAACCATCGACACCGGTCTCCAGACCACGCAGGGCCTTTTGCAGAGATTCCTGTTGGGTGCGGCCGATAGCCATCACTTCACCCACGGATTTCATTTGAGTGGTCAGGCGGGCATCGGCCTGGGGAAATTTTTCGAAGGTGAAACGCGGAATCTTGGTAACGACATAGTCGATACTCGGTTCAAACGAGGCCGGGGTCGCACCGCCGGTGATCTCATTCTGTAATTCATCCAGGGTATAACCGACCGCCAGTTTGGCCGCCACCTTGGCAATGGGAAAACCGGTGGCCTTAGAGGCCAGCGCCGAGGAACGGGATACACGTGGATTCATCTCGATGATGATCATGCGACCATCAACCGGATTAATCGCAAACTGCACATTAGAGCCGCCGGTGTCGACACCGATCTCACGCAGTACCGCCAGCGAGGCGTCGCGCATGATCTGGTATTCCTTGTCCGTCAGGGTCTGGGCCGGGGCCACGGTGATCGAATCACCTGTGTGCACACCCATGGGATCAAAGTTTTCAATCGAACAGATGATGATGCAATTGTCCTTGTGATCGCGCACCACCTCCATTTCGTATTCTTTCCAACCGAGGGCCGACTCTTCGATCAACAACTCATTGGTCGGAGACAGGTCGAGGCCACGCTCGCAGATCTCGACAAATTCTTCCTTGTTATAGGCAATACCACCGCCACTGCCGCCCATGGTGAAGGACGGGCGAATGATAGTCGGAAAACCAACCGTGGCCTGCACGGCCAGGGCCTCTTCCATAGTATGGGCAACGGCCGCCTTGGGCATATTGAGACCAATCTTCTGCATCGCGGTGCGAAAACGATCCCGATCCTCGGCCTTGTCGATAGCATCCTTACTCGCGCCGATCATCTCGACCTTGTGTTTTTTCAGCACGCCCATGCGATCCAGGTCCAGGGCACAGTTCAGCGCGGTCTGGCCACCCATGGTCGGCAACAGGGCATCCGGCTTTTCCTTCTCGATGATCCTCTCCACCACCTGCCAGGTGATTGGCTCGATGTAGGTGGCGTCGGCCATCTCCGGGTCGGTCATGATGGTCGCCGGATTGGAGTTCACCAGGATGACCCGGTAGCCCTCTTCCTTCAGCGCCTTACAGGCCTGGGCACCGGAATAATCGAACTCGCAGGCCTGACCAATAACGATCGGGCCGGCGCCGATGATGAGAATGGATTTAATATCAGTTCTTTTAGGCATATCGTTTTAACCACCAAGGCGCCAAGACGCCAAGTTTTTATTTAAAAAAATTCTCGCACTTTAACCGCTGGACTTATTCAATATATCGCTGGCGCTTTGTGCTACAAAACAATCCAATATTTTTTCCTTGGTGTCTTGGCGCCTTGGCGGTTCAATTTTTTTGCTTTTCGATCAAATCAATGAAGTGGTCGAATAGCGGTGCGACATCATGCGGGCCTGGGCTCGCCTCGGGGTGGCCCTGAAAACTGAAGGCCGGGATATCGGTTCGTTCCACGCCTTGCAGAGACTTATCAAACAGCGAACGGTGGGTTGCCCGCAGATTGGCTGGCAGGGTTGCCTCATCCACCGCAAAGCCATGGTTCTGACTGGTGATCATCACCCGTTTGCTCTTCTCATCCTGCACCGGATGGTTGGCGCCGTGATGGCCAAACTTCATTTTCAGGGTCTTGGCGCCACTGGCCAGAGACAGGATCTGATGGCCCAGGCAAATACCAAACATCGGCACCTTGCCCGACAGGTCCTGCACCGCCTTAATGGCGTAATCGCATGGCTCGGGGTCACCGGGTCCATTCGAGAGGAATACCCCGTCGGGTTTGAGTTTCAACACCTCGGCGGCCGGGGTCTGGGCCGGTACCACGGTGATGCGGCAACCCCGATCCACCAGCATGCGCAGGATATTGCGTTTCACACCGTAGTCATAGGCCACGACATGATGGGGCAAGCGATCTTCAATGGGATGGGGTGCCTCGGGCAAGCCGCCTTCCAGCGTCCAACTGCCTTGCGCCCATTCATAGGGCTGGTGTGTCGTTACTTCCTTGGCCAGATCCATGCCCTTTAATCCGGGAAAACCTTTGGCCGCCGCAATAGCCGCTTTTTCATCCAGTTTGTCACCCGCCATGATACAGCCGTTCTGCGCGCCCTTTTCCCTCAGGATACGGGTCAGCTTGCGGGTATCGATATCGGCAATCGCCACCACTTTGCGGCGTTGCAGGTAATCCGGCAGAGATTCTTTATTGCGCCAGTTACTGGCTAGCAGCGGCACATCCCGCACCACCAGACCGCTGGCGAACAGGCCACTGGCCTCCTCGTCATCCGGGTTGGTGCCGACATTGCCGATATGGGGATAGGTCAGGGTCACGATCTGCTGGGCATAGGACGGGTCGGTGAGGATCTCCTGATAGCCGGTCAGGGCGGTATTAAACACCACTTCCCCGACTGTCTGGCCGTCGATACCAATGGATTCACCATGGAATACGGTGCCGTCCTCAAGTGCTAACAGTGCCGGTTTTCTCAATGTAGTCTCCAGAAATTGCGCGTGCAAAAACGGGAGGCGCCCTGTTCGGAAGCCTCCCGCTCGAAAATTCATGGCCGGAAATTGTGTTCAGACCGGGGGAATTGTAACGAAAATCGACCGATGTCGCTAGGGCTGTGTCCCCCCGAATACGGCTTTAATCCTTCAGTCCCAGGACATCCTGCATATCGAACAGACCGTTCTTGTGCTGCTTGAGCCAGTCGGCGGCACGCACCGCGCCCTTGGCGAAGGTCATGCGGGA
>JAHEDB010000284.1 GCA_024641465.1 Chromatiales bacterium
CTCCTCGACCCAACCAAAATTACAGGGGGTCGATTGCGCACCACCAGTGGAACGCATTCGCTGTGTCACCCAACCAACGGCAGTGGTCAGACCGCCAATGCGCAATCACGCCCGCTGGCGCCTGATCTCCCATTTGAACCTGAATCATCTGTCCCTGACCGGACGCGACGATGCCACCGGCGCCTTGAAGGAAATATTACGGTTGTATGATTTCAGGGAATCGTCTGTGACACGCGGCCTGATCGAATCCATTCTCTCCGTGCAGGCACGACCGATCAGCGCGCCGCTGACCATCGACGGTCATGCCACCATGTGTCGCGGTATGGAAGTGGAGATCATGCTCGACGATACCCAGTTGACCGGCAGCAGCGCCTACCTGTTTGCCTCGGTGCTGGAACACTTTTTTGCATTGTATTGTTCGATCAACTCGTTTACCCGGGTCCTGGTTAAATTAAGAAGTAAAGAAGGATATCTGAAGAAATGCCCACCCCGCGCTGGCGAAAAAGCACTGCTGTAATACAGCAGCTGGCGGAGAATCCGCAGGCCTATTCATTCTTTCAGGCGGTGCGCCTGCTGGAACGTTCGGCCACGCTCGGAGAAAAGGATGCCAAACAGGCAGATCGGCCGGTGGCGCGCTTTATCCCGCCGGGCACTGAGGCGGTGCGTTTCCACACCCAGCAGACCCTCGGCTTCCCAACCGCTGAAATAAAATCGATAAAAAAGCTCGAACGAAAATCGGGCAACAAACAATGGCATATGAATATCAACTTCATGGGCCTGACCGGGTCTATGGGGGTACTGCCCTTTCACTATACCGAGATGGTCCTGCAACGGCTCAAACTGAAGGATGTATCGATCCGCAAGTTCTTTGATCTGTTTAACCACCGCACCATCTCGCTGTTCTTCCAGGCCGCCGGCAAGTACCGCTTGCCGATAGAATATGAGCGCAAGAAACTCTATCCACCGGTCAGGGAGGACAACGATCATCACTCACAGGTGCTGCTGTCGCTCATCGGCCTCGGCACCCGAGGTCTGGCCAACCGGCTCTATACCCGTGACGAATCGCTGATCTATTACAGCGGCCTGTTCACCCAACAGGTGCGCACCACCTCGGGACTGAAACAGATCCTCAAGCACCATTTTAATATCCCGGTCGAGATCAAACAGTTCGTCGGCCAGTGGCAGGAGTTGATCGACGATGTCCGCACCCGCCTGCCGGGGCGTGACAACCTGGGTCAGAATAACTGCCTGGGCCGCTCGGTGATGCTGGGTAAGAATGGCTGGTTCGCCCAGGGCAAGATCCGCATCATCCTTGGCCCCCTCAATCGGCAGCAGCTGCACACCTTCGCCCCGGGGACTCGCGCCCTCAAGGCGGTGGATGAACTGATACGTATATATATAGGAATGGAATACGATTACGACTTCATTATCCGTGTTAAACGTATGGATATACCGGCCAAAATCCAGCTGGGTGGTCAACAGGCCACGGTGATGGGCTGGAATACCTGGTTGGCCAGTAAACCGCAGCGTTTTGATCCAAATGAAACCGTGGATATCTCGGTATCCGCCGGGCGAATCCGGTAAACATCTTCAACAACAAGAAAGCGTGTCTGCACACGGCGAGGGAGAGGGAATGATAACAATTGATCTGAAATCACTGGTTGGTAAATTTAACGAGCAAACCCGCAATGCACTGGAAGGCGCGGCCGGTCTGTGCCTGTCCCGCACTCACTACAATGTGGAGACCGAACACTGGCTGTTAAAACTGCTGGAGATCCCCGACAGCGACCTCGCCGCCGTGCTGGAACTGTTCGAGATCGACCCCGGCAAGTTGAACCGCGAACTCAATATGGAGCTGGACCGCATCAAATCCGGTAACACCCGCGCCCCGGCCCTGTCCCCGACCATCGTTGACCTGGCGAAGAGCGCCTGGATGCTCGCCTCCGTCGAATACGGCCACGCCCAGACCACCTCCGGCCATATCCTCGCCGCCCTGATGCTGGACGAGGCCCTGCGCCGTTCTATCGAGGCCAGTGTCCCCGAATTGAAAAAGATCCCACCCGAGGCCCTGCGCGATACCGTGCGTTCCATCGTCGGCACCACCAGCGAATCCGGCAGCGCCGCCCAGGGCGATACCTCCGGTGGCGAACCCATCGCCCGAGCCACCGGCGCACCGAGCAAAACCCCGGCGTTGGACAAGTTCACCGTCAACCTCACTGAAGATGCCAAGCGTGGCAAGATCGATGCCGTGCTGGGTCGTGATGAGGAGATCCGCCAGATCATCGATATCCTGATCCGCCGCCGCCAGAACAATCCCATCCTCACCGGTGAGGCCGGGGTCGGCAAGACCGCCGTGGTCGAAGGCTTTGCCCTGCGCATCGCCTCCGGCGACGTACCCGATCCCCTCAAGGGCGTCTGTGTGCGCTGCCTGGACCTCGGTCTATTGCAGGCCGGGGCCAGTGTCAAAGGCGAATTCGAAAACCGCCTCAAATCCGTGATCGCCGAGGTCAAGGCCTCACCTACCCCGATCATCATGTTCATCGATGAGGCCCACACCATGATCGGCGCCGGTGGCAAGGAAGGCCAGGGCGACGCCGCCAACCTGCTCAAACCGGCCCTGGCGCGCGGCGAGCTGCGCACCATCGCCGCCACCACCTGGGCGGAGTACAAGAAATACTTCGAGCGTGACCCGGCCCTGACCCGCCGCTTCCAGGTGGTGAAGATCGAAGAGCCGGGTGAGGAAAAGGCCATCAACATGATGCGCGCCATCTCCGAGATGTTGCAGAGCCACCACGGCGTGCGGATCATGGACGAGGCGATCGTCGATTCCGTGCGCCTCTCCAGCCGTTATATCACCGCCCGCCAGTTACCGGATAAATCCGTCAGTCTGCTGGATACGGCCTGCGCCCGCGTCGCCCTCAGCCAGAGCGCCACCCCGGCCGCGGTGGAAGACACCCGCCGCCGCATCGGCCAGTGCGAGACCAATATCACCTCCCTGCAACGTGAGAACGCCACCCTCGGCAATTGCGAGGATCGGATCATCAAGCTGGAAGAAGAAAAGCTCCAGCTCGAACAACATCTGGTCGAACAGGAGGCGCAGTGGGAAAAGGAAAAAGACAAGGTCGCGCAGATCCATCAACTGCAAAAACAGATCGAGGACGACTTTCATGCCCGCCGTCTGTCCGACGAGGCGCGCAAACAGAAGGATGCCCCCAAGGCCCTCGGCGATGCCGAGCGAGACAAGATCAAGACCGAACTGCGCAAGCTGATGGATGAGCTCAAACAGCTACAGGGTGATGAGCCGATGATCCAGGTCAACGTCGACAGCCAGGCCATCGCCGAGGTGGTTGCCAACTGGACCGGCATCCCGGTCGGCAAAATGGTCTCCGATGAGATCCAGTCGATCCTCAAACTCGGCGAGAAACTCGGTGAACGGGTCATCGGCCAGCAACACGCCCTCAACTCCATCGCCGAAAACATCCGCACCTCACGCGCCGGTCTGACCGACCCACGCAAACCCATCGGCGTATTTTTCATGGTCGGTTCCAGCGGGGTCGGCAAGACCGAGACCGCCCTCGCCCTGGCCGACATCCTGTATGGCGGCGAACAGAACATCACCACCATCAACATGTCCGAGTTCAAGGAAGAGCATAAGGTCTCGATGCTACTCGGTTCTCCACCCGGTTATGTCGGTTATGGTGAAGGCGGAGTATTGACCGAGGCCGTGCGCCGCAAGCCCTATAGTGTGATCCTGCTCGATGAAATGGAAAAGGCCCACCCCGGCGTACAGGACATTTTCTATAACCTGTTCGACAAGGGCACCATCAAGGATGGCGAAGGCCGCGACATCGATTTTCGCAATACCGTGATCATCATGACCTCCAATGCCGGCGAGGAACACATCCGCGCCATGTGCGCCGCCAGCGAGGAACTGCCCACACCGGATGTACTGATGGATAACTTCCGTCCGCACCTGTTGAAGTATTTCAAGCCCGCCTTCCTCGGCCGCAGCACCGTCATCCCCTATTACCCGCTAGGCGACGACGACCTGTTGAAGATCTGCAAGATCAACATGCGCCGTATCGAAAAACGCGTGCGCGAACATTATGATGCT
>JAHEDB010000285.1 GCA_024641465.1 Chromatiales bacterium
GCATTTCTCCAAAAATTAATTTTGAACCGCCAAGGCGCCAAGGACGCCAAGAATTAATAATTAAAAACCTTGGCGTTCTTGGCGCCTTGGCGGTTAAATAAAAACATATAAATTACCAAGAAGTACTGTCGTCCAATGTCGGTGCATCGATCGGTGCACTCGGTCCGCGTTGTTCTTTCTTCAGCGGGTTGTCGGCGCGGTGCAGCTCATCGTCGTGGATGTGTTTGCGGGTCTTACGACGCGGCAGGTAGTGGTTGGACGGTTTGGTGCCCCATTCGGGCATCAACTGATAACCACCTTCCTCTCGAATCGTGACCGAGATGGCCGATTCGGGATCGTGTACATCACCAAAATAACGCGCTGATGTCGGGCAGGCCAGTACGCAGGCCGGTTTGCGTTCGGACTCCGGTAGTGTTTGGTCGTAAATACGATCCACGCACAGGGTGCATTTCTTCATCACCTTCTGGTGTTCGTCGATCTCACGTACACCGTAGGGGCAGGCCCAGGAGCAATAACGGCAGCCGATGCACTTGTCGTAATCGACCAGCACGATGCCGTCTTCCTTGCGCTTGTAACTGGCACCGGTGGGACACACCGGTACGCAGGGCGGGTCCTCGCAGTGCAGACAGCTCTTCGGGAAGTGCAGGGTCTCGGTATGGGGGAACTCACCGATCTCATAGGTCTGCACGCGGTTGAAGAAGGTCCCGGTCGGGTCCTTGCCGTAAGGATTGTCATCGGCCATCGACCCAGCCGAACCGGAGGTGTTCCATTCCTTACAACTGGTCACGCAGGCATGGCAGCCGACGCAGACATTCAAATCAATAACTAGTGCTAATTGAGTCATAACTGTTTACTCACATTATTGTTTTAACCGCCAAGACGCCAAGGACGCCAAGATTTTTTAAAGTGTTTTTCTTGGCGTCCTTGGCGTCTTGGTGGTTTAAATAAATCAAGATTTACCCTTGGCAAACATACCGGCAAAGAAGGCCTGCCACTTTTTGGTCTTGCCTGTGCCGGGTAATGCCGGCATGGCATCGAATTGTGGATAGCTGACCTTGTCTTCACCTGCCTCGGCTTTGTAGATACGCACGCGCACGTCATACCAACCGGCCTGACCGGTTATGGGGTCTGAGTTGGAGACGTGTTCACCGGCCTCGTGGGCGGGCAGTTCTTCCGAGATCAAATGGTTGAGCAGGAAGCCCTTCTCCGATTCATTGGCGTTGTCGTCCAGACGCCAGGCGCCCTTGGATTTACCGATCGCGTTCCAGGTCCACACGGTGCCGGGCTCGACGGCCTCGGAATAGCGGCACATACAGCGCACCTTGCCGTGCATGGACTCGGCCCACATCCAGCCGCCGTCTTCGATGCCGGCCTTTTTCGCCGTACTCGGATGCACGTACATAAAGTTATAGGTATGGATCTGCCGCAGCCAGGCATTTTGCGAATCCCAGGAGTGGTACATGGCCATCGGCCGCTGGGTGATCGCATTGAGCGGATACTTGTGCTTGTCGGTCAGTTGCGCCTCGAGCGGTTCAAAGTAGAAGGGCAGCGGATCAAAATAGGTCTCGACGCGCTTGCGCAGGTGATCCGGCGGTTGCTTACCCTCGGTCTTGCCCTGCGCGGCGAGGCGGAACTTCATCAACACTTCTGAATAGATGTGGATGTTGATCGGCTCAGCAAAGCGCATCAGGCGATGTTCCTGCGCCCAGTTGAGGTAACCGCGGTTCCAGTTACGCATGTACTGGTAGGACTTGGGCAGGTGGTACTGATAGACGCAGTTGTTCTTTTCGTACATCTCCCACTGGTTCGGGTTGGGCTCGCCCTTCATAAATTTTTCGCCGCCCTTGCCGCGCCAGCCGGCGAGGAAGCCGATGCCGGAACCGGGTTCGGTCTCGTAGTTGACCACGAAGTCGGGATAGTCGCGGAATTTGCGCTTGCCGTCCTTGGTGGTAAAGGCCGGCAGCTTGAGGCGTGAACCCATCTCGATCAGCACCTCCTGGAAGGGCTTGCAGTCGCCGGTGGGCGGCACCACGGGGATACGCACCGAATCCACCGGGCCGTCGAATTCAGAGATGGGGCGGTCCAGCATGGACATCACGTCATGACGTTCCAGGTAAGTGGTGTCCGGCAGGATCAGGTCGGCGTAGGCGGTCATTTCCGACTGGAAGGCATCGGCGACGATGATGAAGGGGATCTTGTATTCGCCGTCCTCTTCCTTGTCGTTGAGCATCTTGCGTACTTCGTCGGTGTTCATGCTCGAGTTCCACGCCATGTTGGCCATGAAGATCAGCAGGGTGTCGATCCGATAGGGGTCACCGCGCCATGCATTGGTGATGGCATTGTGCATCAGGCCGTGGGCCGAGAGTGGGAATTCCCAGCTGAAGCCCTTGTCGATGCGGATCGGTTTGCCATTGTCATCGACGAACAGGTCATTCGGATCGGCCGGCCAGCCAAGCGGCATGCCGCCCAGCGGGGTGTTCGGTTTGACGCCGTGGACGCTGTTCGGGGTCTTGGCACAGGGTGGAATCGGCCGCGGGAAGGGCGCCTTGTGGCGGAAGCCGCCGGGCCGGTCGATGGTGCCTAACACCGTCATCAGGATCGACATGGCGCGGATGGTCTGGAAGCCGTTGGAGTGGGCCGCAGTACCGCGCATGGAGTGGAAGGCCACCGGATTACCGGTAATGGTGTCGTGATCCTTGCCCCAGGCATCGGTCCAGGCGATGGGCAGCTCGATCTTTTCATCACGGGCGGTGATGCCCATTTCGTAGGCCAGGCGCTTGATGGTCGCGGCCGGGATACTGGTGACCTTCTCGGCCCATTCCGGGGTGTATTGCTCGACCCGTTCCTTCAGCAACTGGAAGGAGGGCTTGGCACTGCGGCCGTCGCTCAGTTTAAACTCGCCCAGCAGGCGGGGATCACAGCCTTCGGTACGGGAATGGATGGGTTTGTCCTGATGACGGTCCCACCAGACACGGTCCTGTGGGTCGAAACAGTGTGGGTCGAGAGGCACGTCGGTACGTACGAACAGGCCAAAGTCATCGGATTGTTCGTCAGTGCTGACTAACTCGGCGGCATTGGTGTACTGGGTGAGGAACTCCCGGTCGAACAGGCCGGTGCGGATCAGCTCGTGGATGATGGCCAGCATCAGGGCGCCGTCGGTGCCGGGCTTGATGGGCACCCACTCATCGGCGATGGCCGAGTAGCCGGTGCGCACCGGATTGATGGAGATAAAGCGGCCACCGTTGCGCTTGAACTGGGACAGGGCCACCTTCATGGGATTGGAGTGGTGGTCCTCGGCGGTGCCGATCATGATAAACAGCTTGGCGCGCTCCAGGTCGGGGCCGCCGAATTCCCAGAAGGAACCGCCGATGGTGTAGATCATGCCGGTGGCCATATTCACCGAACAGAAACCGCCGTGGGCCGCATAGTTGGGGGTACCGAACTGCTTGGCGAACAGGCCGGTAAGGGCCTGCATCTGGTCGCGGCCGGTGAACAGGGCGAATTTCTTCGGGTCGGTCTCGCGGATGGGTTTGAGCCGGTCTTCCATGATCTGGAAGGCCTCGTCCCAGGAGATCTCCTCGAACTGGGCATCGCCGCGCATCGCGTCCGGCTTACGGCGCAGTGGCTTGGTGAGGCGGGCCGGGGAGTACTGCTTCATGATCCCGGAGGCGCCCTTGGCGCAGATCACACCCTTGTTCAGCGGATGCTCCGGGTTACCCTGGATATAACGCACTTCACCATCACGCAGCGTGACGCGAATGCCGCAACGGCAGGCGCACATATAACAGGTGGTATTTTTGACTTCGATACGGCCATCAGCGATGACCGCAGCCTTCATGGAATTCTGCATACAACTCAAACCTTTGGTTGATATCCTAGCTATGAGGTAGGGATATCGGATTATAGGAACCTAAGCATTAGGCGGCTAATCAGGATTACTGAGTACATTATAAGTTTTATATATAAGCAATTGATAATATACTAAATAACCTTTGCGTTTTTACCCGTCAGTTTGTCTGGTCACGAAATTCTATTTTAGTATAACTATTTGTTACTACAGGAAAAACCCAGTAATTTCGTCAACACATCGGG
>JAHEDB010000286.1 GCA_024641465.1 Chromatiales bacterium
ACACCACCCTGTTCAAAAAAGGCGATGATGCCGGTATTTTTGTGGTGCTGATCCAGCCACGACTGGGTCAGGTCGCGGGAGACAACAAATGTGCCCAGCGTCGAGCCGCGGTAGGTAATGGGTGACATGGCCACTACCTCAAGGCCGTCTTCCCGTTTGACATAGTGGGTGCCGAAGGGATTGGCCTTGACCTGCGGCAGGACCTTTCGATAAAGCTCCTGGTATTTCTGTCCGATGACGATTTTGTAATTGCTGTCCAGAATCAGATAGCGATCGATCGGCAGCCAGCCAAAGTGGCGCCGGTACATTTCGTCGAGGGGTTTGCTGTCACTGCCGATCTTGGCGACCACGAACAGATATTCCTGCAGGCGCAGGTCATCACGGACGATCTCGGTATAGCGTTGCAGGGAATGCCGGGTGTCCTCCATCCGCATATGGGACAGCTGGGCGATCCGGCTAATGTGTTCTTCCGCTTCGTTATACAGCAGCCCTTGTATATGGCGATAGGAGTACAGCAGGGTGCCTGCCAGAAACAGCATCAACCCCAGGCTATAGATCAATAACCTTGTTCTGTAACTCAGTGCAACCATCGTTATTTAGTTTCAGGCACCAGCGGTAATAATTCAAACTCTTTGGCCAGTTTTCTGAAGCCTGGGCCGGTTTGCGCCTCCTTGATGATCTTGACGACATCGGGTCGCGGATTCTCGGTGGTGATGGCGGAGAGCTTTCTGTAAAACGGGTATTTGCCGTTTTTCAGATTGGCGGCAGTGGGCGCTTGATGGTCGATGGTGATGGCCCGGGTTTTACTCCCGGCCTCGAATATCCAGGTCGAGCCGATATGGCCGATGGCGCCGTCGAAGTCAGTAACGCGTTGCACCATGTCATCGGCGCTGGTGACATTGATGCGCCGGCTGGTGAAGTCCTTGGCACTCGGCAGGATGCGTTTCCAGTGGCCCGGCCGGTCTTTGCAATGCAGGCGTGTCACAACAACGATGGGTTTGTCGGGGCCGCCCACGGTTTTCCAGTTGGTGATCTTGCCTTTGAAGATATCCCGCAGTTGTTGTTTGCTGAGGTTGGTCACCGGGTTGCTGGTGTTGACCAGGATCACGATCGGTTCATTGGCGAGGGGGTAGACGACAAGTTTGTTTTTGCTAATCTCTTCCTCACTCAGGGCGCAACAGACAAAACCAAAGCTGTCGCGTTTGTCATTGCTGAGCTTGGCCGTTTTGATCCCGGCGTTGCAACCCTGACCCATCATGGAGTCTTTACCATACAAGGCAATCTTGCGGCCCGTGAGCTTTTCCAGCTCCGGCTTGAGGCGGCTGAAAATGATCCAGGAAAAATGCGCACCGGCGCCGACGATCTCATCGTTGTCAGGCAGCTCGGCAGCCTTATCGGCTGTCAGTCCCGGGCGGGGCAAGACGCAAACCAATAGTGCAAAAATCACGGGCAGGACTTTCCCTGTGTGTCGACAGGCATCCATTTGAAGTTTCATACCACGGTCCTCTATTTATATACTATGGCTCTATAACGACATTTTATGTGCGATCTTGAATTTTCTTCGACCTGTAAGATCTAGTAGGTTTTTGTCGGAAATCACGCTATCTTATTGATTATATGTGATTAAATTATAATCCTTGACAGATGGACCGACTCGGTATTAGCCACTGCGCGCATGACATCGCCGCCCGCTTGGTGCAGGATCCGCGCATGAACTTACAACAACAAATCTATTGCCTGGTCCTGCATCCACGGGGGATAAATCATCCGCCCTTAGACTTCAGTCAATTGTCACAACAGCTGCAAACGCAGGGCATGTTGGGTGAGTCTTTTTTGTGTCAGGGCGAGCGGCGCTACCGGCTGGGGGAGCGCTTCTATCAGTGGCTGACCTTCATGGGCTGTGCCCCCGCCCTGCGACTGGAGGCGACGGGACCGGACGATGAAAAGTTCTGCCACTTCCGCTTTAGTGAATCACCGCAGGCGCAATTCAGTTATCTGCGCCCCGAGGTCCGGGGCCGTTGCCCCCATTGCCGCAAGGCCGGTACCACCGCCGCCGAGGTCGCGGCGGACTATTTCGCGCAACAGCGGGTGTGGTCGTGTCCTCATTGCCATGAGAGCTGTGCGCCACAGGACATACAGTGGAAACACGAGGCCGGCATGAGCCGGGCGTTTATCGAACTGCTGGATGTGCACCCCCATGAGGTGGCGCCGACCGATAGCCTGTTAAACGAACTGGCGACACTCACCGGTTGTGACTGGCAGTATTTTTATACGAGCCGCGATTGTCATCAAATTATCACTTGACAGATCAGACATCGCCCCGCAGACTCAAACGACTATGAACTATTTTATATTTAATCCAGCACCCGTAATGATTCGCCGCCGCGTCAAAGCGCTGTGGTGTCATGCTGCGTGCCGGAGGGAAAGAAATATAGATTAGTCATAAACAACAACTAACGATTTCCAAAGGCCGCAGAGAGAATATCCCTGCGGCCTTTTTCGTTATGGACGCTATGCAACTGAAAGGAGTAAAAAAATGTCCGTCCCGCTGGCCTTTTTAGGCACGATACTGATCTGGTCCACCACGCCACTGGCCATCAAATGGAGCAGTGCAGGCGTCGGCTTTATGTTTGCCGTGACCGCACGCATGCTGATCGGCACCGTGGCTTGTCTTGTGTTGTTGGCTGCCATGCGCGGCAAACTGCCCTGGCACAAGCGCGCGATACAGATCTATGTTGCGGAGGGGGTGGCGATTTTTGGCTCGATGAGTTGCGTCTATTGGGGGACACAGTTTATCCCCTCCGGGCTGGTCTCGGTCATCTTCGGTCTGACACCGCTATTGACCGGCCTGATGGCCGCGCTGTGGTTGAACGAGCAAAGTCTGACGCCGGTGAAATTGCTCGGCATGGCCTGCGCCTTTGTCGGACTGAGCATCATCTTTGGTGACGGCTTTAACGCCGGCAGGGAAGCCTTGATGGGAATGGCGGCGATTTTAATCGCCGTGATCATGCACTCCGCCAGCACGGTCTGGATCAAAAAGATCGGTAATGACATGTCGGTCCTGAGCATGACCTCGGGTGGGCTGGTGGTGGCCTTGCCCCTGTACCTGCTGACGTGGTTGTTGGTAGATGGCCGGATACCGGAAATGATTCCGCACAAGGCGGCATGGTCAATCGTCTACCTTGGCCTGCTGGGTTCGGTGATGGGCTTTATCCTGTTCTTCTATGTACTCAAACACAGCGAGGCCAGCCGGGTAGGGCTGATCCCGCTGGTGACGCCGGTATCGGCGCTGCTGATCGGTTCGCTGTTTAACGATGAGGCGATCCCGCATGTGGTGTGGAGCGGCACCGGCCTGATCCTGTTCGGTATGTCGGTCTATCAATGGGGTCACTTGCTGCTGCGTCGGCGTGTTGTTGTAGCGGCGGCGCAGGAGGAACAGGCTTAGGTTGTTTACGCCTGTTTAGCGATCAAAAAATCAACGCAAAGACGCAGAGGGCTAAAAGGTGATCACCTCTGCGGCCTTTGCGATGTTTGGTTGTTGGGTAGGATTTAGGTTAGAGAACCCCTGATAAACAAGTGTAGGGTGCGTCCCACGCACCATTTCGCCTATCGGTGCGCAGGGCGCACCCTACACCAAATTGTTCAGCGCTTGCTTAGTGGCCGAGACCGTAATGGCTCTTTACATAGTCTTCGACGAGTTGTTGAAACTCGGCGGCGATGTTGTCGCCCTTTAGCGTCACGTCTTTTTCCCCATCGATATAGACCGGCGCCACCGGGCGTTCACCGGTACCGGGCAGGCTGATGCCGATGTTGGCGTGCTTGCTTTCGCCGGGGCCGTTCACCACGCAACCCATCACCGCCACGTTCATCGCCTCGACGCCGGGGTATTGATTACGCCACACCGGCATTTGTTGGCGCAGGTAGGCCTGGATGTCCTTGGCCAGTTGCTGGAAATAGGTGCTCGAGGTGCGGCCGCAACCGGGACAGGCGACGACCTGTGGGGTGAAGGCGCGCAGCCCCATGGATTGCAGGATCTCCTGTCCCACCATCACTTCCTGGCTGCGGCTGCCGCCCGGCTCCGGGGT
>JAHEDB010000287.1 GCA_024641465.1 Chromatiales bacterium
GGTGTTGAGTGCATCGAGCGCGCGGCCACGTTCCTCCGGGGTATTCACCCAACACAATAATTCCAGATCCAGACTCGAACCACCAAAACTTCTAAACCGCACTCTCGGTTCAGGATCCGCACAGACCTGGGATTCGTGCACGGCGATATCCATCAGGATGGCCTTGACCTGATCGATGTCCGAGCCATAAGCGACACCGACCTTGACGCGGATGCGGGATTTTTCATGTGGCCCGCCGGATTCGTTGATGATACGGGTATTGCCCATGATGGCGTTGGGGATGGTGATCTCCACGTCATCGCGGGTCAGCAGACGCGTGCTGCGCAGGCCAATTGCCGTGACCTTGCCCCGCTCGCCGCTGTCCAGCACGACATAGTCACCGAGTTTGTAAGGTGCGTCGGCAAGGATAAATACACCGGAGAACAGATTGGCGAGGGTGTCTTTGGCGGCGAAACCGATGGCGATACCGACGATCCCGGCCGAGGCCAGCCAGGCCGTCATGTCGATGTCCCAGGCGCGAAAGATAAAGTACACCGCCAGGATCAACACGACAATGAAGCCGAGGTTTTCGAACAGGGGTTGGGTCTGTGGCCGGACCAGTGACAGGCCATGATGGCGAGCGCTCATGCTACGCAGGGCGATACGCAACAGGCGCAACAAAAAGCCCGACCAGACGATGATCATCAGGCTGGCGATAAGTGATTGGATCACCCCGCCGGTGCCGGCGGTTAAATGCAGCGGCAGGACGGCGGTCAACAGTCCGAGTGACAGGACACTCCAGAACAGGGGGCGGCGCAATAAGGCGACGATATGATCATCCCACTTCACATTGGTGCGTGTTGCAAAATGACCGATCACGCGGGTAAGGATGGTGGTGAGCAGCTTGGCGGTGAATAAGGCCAGCAGGAACACGGCCAGCGCCTGGATGGCCGGGTAACCGGCGATAAACCCAATCACCGGTTGCAGGGACTGGAGCAGGTCATTCGATAAACTGGACGTTTGGTTAGGCATGGACGTTAGTATAGTCGCTAAGGTTCATACCATGACATGGCTTGCGAGGACTTATTTGTGGAGTCCGGTCACCGGATTAAATAGCAGGCTATCTATCCGGGCTAGCAGCAGGGGGCCGTCAGACTTTATTCTGTCGCAGGCTTATTTTTTTGTCAGTTGTTTATCGTTGCGACTGAAATCCAGGCCCTTGTCATAGACGCTGGTCTGGATGTCCATCAGGCCGAGGATGGTGTGGAAGAGGTTATCGTGCGAGATCGGTCCACCGGCCCTGGCCTTCAGGGCGGCCTTGTCGATGTCATTAAAGTTCTGGCCAAACCAGACCAGCGCGGCCGGATTTTTTTGCACCTCAGGCGCCATGAAATACGGCATACCGTGTAAATATACCCCGTTTTCACCGAGTGACTCACCGTGATCACTGACATACAGCATGGCGGTCTTGAAGCCGGCGTCATTCTGTTTCAACAGGTCGATGGTCTTGTTGAGGAAATAGTCGGTGTAGAGGATCGAATTGTCATAGGCATTGCTGATCTGCTCACCCGTGCATTGCTCCAGCATGTTGGTTTGACAGGCGGGGGTGAATTTTTCAAAGGCCTTGGGATAGCGTTTGTAATAGGCCGGGCCGTGGTTACCCATTTGATGCAGGACAATGAGGAAATCACCGGTCGGGTGTTGATCGATAAACGCCTGCAAGCCATCCAGCATGCCGGTATCCCGGCACTCCTCGTCGCACTGCCGGTTTTTTTCCGGGGTCTTGAAATCTTCATAGGGCACGCGCAGGGCCACGCCCTTGGAATCCGAATTATTGTCGCGCCACAGGATATGCGCCCCGGTACGGTTCAGGACATCCAGCAGATTCTCGTAGGAGCGACCCTTGTTGTCGTCGTAGTCGGAGCGATCAAAGCTGGAAAACATGCAGGGTACGGATACCGCGGTGGAGGTGCCGCAGGACGCCATTTGGGGGAAGCTGATGACATCCTGTTTGCTGAGCAAGGGGGTGGTCTGTTTGGCATAACCATTCAATCCGAAATGGTCGGCACGCACCGTTTCTCCGACCACAAAAATAATCAGTTGCCGTTTGCCGGAACCAATGGCCTTTTTGGCGTCCAGGCCGATCGGTTTGATCTCGGTGGTATCGGCGGCGGCGACCTGATTGATAAACTTGCCGGTGGAATACAGGTAGAACAGCGGGTTGGTGTATTGCCGCAGCGGCTTATGTTCACGAAAGAAAGAGGCGTAGGTCTTGCCGAGCATAAATAGCTGGGCGGCAATGACCAGTATCGCGATCAGCGTGACCTTTGCCTTTGACAACAGCTCCTTGCGTAATGGGCGCTGTACGATCCTGACCTTGTAGACAAACACCGCCGGCAGGATCCCCAGCAGCAGGATATAGACAAACAGCTTGATACTCAGCAGGTCACGCGATTCGCTGGCGCTGGTGGCCGCGACATTCTGCAACATAGTGCTGTCGATCACCACGTTATAGCTGTCCATAAAATAGCTGCTCAATGAGGACAGCACGATGATCAAAATGAATAATGGCCGGGTAGTATGACGTGAACTTAATATCGTCAGGAACAGGCTGACGGCAGCCGTGATCAGCAGCGCGAGGGAGCCGATAAACAACGCATGTTGCAGGGTCAGCGGGTAGATGGCGATGACGTTACGGAAAAAGGCCAGGTTGTAAAACAACACCAGGGCCACGGCCAGCAGGATACTTAGTTTACTGTGGGTCAGACTGAAACGGCCGGGTTTGGGATCTAACTGGATTGTTTGGGCTTGCATATCGACTTGTACCTGCTTCAGTCCATGATATGGACCGACTTTCTGAGATTTCAACTGTAACTGTATGATTAAAACCGGGCTAATGCTACCCACGAGGTGGGACCCTGACTGTACCCGGCAGTTAAGCGTATTCCGGAATAGAATTTATTCCCTTGCCGCATGTCTACTGTCTGAGACAGGTCAATAGCGTCATTGTTCAAAAATATCATACGATTTAACAGGATATTTCCAATCTATAAGCCAATCGCGTTAAAATATCAGCATTCCCGAATATAGTTAAGCACCTAAAGGATTCCGTAATGGAATATAAAGACCTCCCCGACGTACAGGGCTGGGCCGCCCTACGGGCCGTGGTGGAAAAAGGCGGGGTCTCGGCTGCCGCCGAAATCCTCAATATCGGTCAACCGGCCGTCACCAAACGCCTGCGCGCCCTGGAAAACTGCTATGGCCTGCCACTCATGGAGCGTAACGGTAACCGCCTGAAACTGACCGAGGCCGGGGAAAAGGTCTATGTGCTGGCGGTACAGACCCTCGATCGCCAGCTGGCCCTGCGCGACGAGCTGCAAAGCCTCGCCCGGGGCGAGACATCCATGCGCCTGGAGGTGACCTTTTCTATCGGCGAACACCTGTTACCGGACCTTTTGCTGCAATTTGCCGAGCAATATCCCGAATTTAAGGTTGAGAGCCGCATGGCCTATAGCCGTCAGATCCAGGCCGACCTGGCCATGGGGCTGGCCAATCTGGCCCTGCTGGAATATGCCCCTGACCACCCCGATGTGCTGGTTCAGAAGTGGGCCGATGATGAGCTGTGGCTGGTGTGTGGCGCCCGGCACCCCCTGTTTGGCAGTGATATGTTGCCGGTAGACCAGCTTAAAGAACTTTCCTATGTACTGCGCGAGCGCCGCTCTTCGCCCCGTGTGGCGCTGGATGAAGCCCTCAACCATATCGGCATCACCGGCCTGAAGATTGCCATGGAGGTGGGGTCAACGGACACCATCGTCGAAATGCTGGCCCGGGGTAAACACGTCAGTTTTTTGCCCAAGTTTGCGGTGGAAGACAAGGTCCGCGAAGGCGATCTCTACCATATCAAGGTGGTGGGGTTTCGCATCATGCGCACCCTGTGGATTGCCCGTAACCGCTCCAGCCTGGATCACCCGGTGGCCGAGGCCTTTATTCAGATGTTACGTCATGCGTTGGCCCAGCCGGGGCTGAAAACACCGGCCTGAATGGGTTAGCCGCACAGGCTTTGTGCCGGTGGACAGGGTGAATCGGATCGCC
>JAHEDB010000288.1 GCA_024641465.1 Chromatiales bacterium
GCAAGGATTTTCATGTCCTGTCCCATTACAACTACCCGGATGGCCGCCACTACCCGGCTAATCAGTGCGTTATCCGTAATGGCGCGAAACATGACGGCATTTATCACAATGATTCGGAGATGTTTTTCCGTGCCGATGGCAGCATGTTCCCGGTAGACATCTGGACGCACCCGATCATCGCCAAGGGGAAAAGGACCGGCATGGTGATGAATTTCATGGATATTACGGAACGCAGAGAAACCCAGGCCCGGGTTGACCAACTGAACAGACAGATACACCTGTTGCTTGAATCCACAGGCGAAGGTATTTTTGGTGTCGACCCCGATATGCGCTGTACCTTTGTCAATCGCGCCGCCGCCGATATGCTGGGATACGGTATCGATGAAATACTCGAACAGGATATGCACAACCTGGTGCACTATGCCTATGAAGACGGCTCCGTCTATCCCCGTGAGGATTGTCTAATCTACCGCAGCATCCATGAAAACAAGGAATTTCAGTCTGACGATGAGGTGCTGCTGGCAAAAAACGGCACGACCTTCCCAACACAATACTCCGTCAGCCCGATCAGCGAAAATAACCAGGTAGTCGGCGCGGCGGTTGTGTTTCGTAACATTTCCGAGGCAAAGACCCTGGCAAAGCAAATGGACTATCTTGCCAGACACGATTCATTAACCGGCCTGTTCAATCGCCGGGAGTTCGATGCGCGTCTGAAAAAGGCCATCGACGATGCGATTACAGAACAGACAACCCATGTCCTGTGCTATCTGGATCTGGACCAATTCAAGGTGGTCAATGACACCTGCGGGCATATTGCCGGCGATGAACTGTTAAAACAACTGGCCGGCGTCCTACAAACCAAGATTAGAAAAAATGATATCCTCGCCAGACTTGGCGGGGATGAATTCGGGTTACTGTTATTACACAGCGATATAACATCTGCCGACAAAACACTCAACGACATCATAAACTCTATCCGGGATAACCGCTTCCAGTGGGATAATAAAAACTTCACCGTCAGCGCCAGCATCGGCGTGACTGCCATTACCTCGCAAACCGGCGATATCCGCCATGCCATGAGTGAGGCGGATTCCGCCTGTTACATGGCCAAGGAACAGGGCCGCAACCGTATTCACATATTCGAATCCGACGACGAGGACCTGGCCAGACGTCATGGCGAAATGCAATGGGTTGCCGTCATCAATAGCGCGCTGGATGAAAACAGATTTATATTATACCAACAGGCCATAGCCACAATAGACCACGACATTACGGTCATGGACGAGTCGCATAGCTTCAGGCATTTTGAGGTGTTGGTCAGATTAAAAGACGAGCAAGGTAACAATGTCCCGCCGGGGGCGTTCATTCCCGCTGCGGAACGTTATGGCCTGATGCTATCCATCGACTCCTGGGTGGTAAATTCAACATTTAAGTGGCTTAACCAGAACAGGACTGTCCTCAACAGCATCGAGACATGCGCCATAAATCTGTCTGCGCAATCCATCACTGACATCCATTTTCTGAAATTTGTAAGCAACAAACTCATCGAGTGGGACATCCCCCCCGGCAAGATCTGCTTCGAGATCACCGAGACAGCGGCCGTGGCAAATCTCAATAAGGCAACCACCTTCATCAATTCACTAAAGGCGCAGGGCTGTCGTTTCTCGCTTGATGATTTTGGCAGCGGCATGTCGTCCTTCGCCTATCTGAAAAACCTGGCGGTTGACTACCTGAAAATCGATGGCTACTTTGTCCGCGATATCGTTGAAGACAAAGTCGATTACGCCATGGTGGATACCGTTAACCGTATTGGCAAGGTGATGGGCATTAAAACGGTCGCTGAATTTGTCGAGAATGAAGCCATCCTGCGTTGCCTGCGCCAAATCGGAGTGGATTATGTTCAGGGCTACGCCATCGCCAAACCTTGCCCCATCGACGAACTCGCTGAGCGGGTAAATGCAATTGTGTCCATTAATGACTAAGGGCACCTCTAAAATTTACTGAAGCAACGTAGGCTGTGTTAAAAACAAGCTGTCAGAGATCAATTCAAACCGCACATACCGCCACCGCAACCCCCGCCGCCACAAGGTGGCATGTTGCCACTACCCCGGCTGGAGCTCTTTACAATTTGCCCACCGGTAGCCAGTTTTTTAACCGGGCTATCGGCCGGGGTATCACCCGCCTCGATCCCGGCACGCTCGCACAGCTCGGCCCAGGTGGCTAACACTTCACTCATACCATGTTTGACCTCAACTACCCGGCCATTGGTATCGCATTGATAATCGTAGGTTGGCATCGACAGACTCCTATATTGCCAGGTGGGGGGAGATTATAGCCAATCCGCCAGCATCACGCCCATCCCAAAACGCTCACGCTTGATATTATAATCGATCAGGGTCTCGCCATAGCCATTGTAATATTGCATGTAGAAACGCAGCCCTTCCTTATTGGAAATGGGGAAGGTCCAGTCAAGCTGCACGGATACCGGGTTATCCCCACCGCGCGTATCCCGCAAGGTCAGCCCCAGATTGTTTTCTCGTCCGACGTGCAGGTAACGCAATTCACCGTGCCCGGCGTAATCGCCGATATCCGGATTATCATCCCCCAGGGAGTCGGAGGGATTATCTTTTTGATGTTCCTTCCAACGGTGCCAGGTCTTGAAATTGACAAAATTATTACCATTCTCGAATACCAACTCGATATAACTCCGATTCCAGCTGCGCGACTTCGGCACCGACTGACCATTCGACTGGTGGTTAACCAAGCCAAAATTGATCAGGCGCATGCGCCAGTCAAATATCTCGGTATTGGTAATCCGGTAGAGCATGAGTTCTGGTTCAAAATTGGTATCGCGAAACGGCGCCGAGTGCTCGAAATTGAGCATTTGCCAGACGGATACCTGTGTAAAACCAAAAAACCATAACCACTTGGTATCATCATAGTGTTTGGTCAACGGCACCTTGAAACTGAGCTGGAACTTGGTTTCAAATGTATCATAATCCGGATTTTCCTGGTCCAGTCCATCGACCCATGAACCGAGCAGATAACTGGGCCGATGGGGAATCAGCACGAAAGGTTTCTCACGCATCCCCTTTTCCTCACAAACCCGTCGGTCAAAGTGACTGATCAGTTTGTCGCAGTTCGAGGTGTCGACGGCAACGGCCATGGCCTGGCCGGAAGACAGTATGGCGGGGATAAATAATGCGAGCGACTTCAGCCCCGGGATTGCAGATATTTTTAACTTTCTATCGTTATGCATGTTATGTCCTCCTTGTGAATAGTTTTTTTATAGTCCTTGTGCTTTATCCTGTAGAAAAAACAACTCAATATTTCCAATCAATGACACGATATCAAGCAAATAGCCTGTTCAGGCTCAGCCGGGTGGCGCAACAATCGCAGCCTGATAGGGATAGCGTCGGCTGATAACACCACTATGGATAAACACATCCAGCAGGGTGTCGTAAGCGGCCTGACTGATCACCGGGTCGGGCGTCCAGCAGCCCAGCTGTTGATAAATTTTGACCGTATGCGTCAACACCTCGGGTTGAATGGTTGGGAAAAACATCTGCAACAATGAGGCAAGCTCTTTGGCCGCCGATTCAATCGTGAACTGTCGTGCCTGGCAATAGGCCCGCATGAAGGCCCGCGCCATATCGGTCTGCAACCAGTCACGCCTGGCGCACAGACTGCTGAAGGCCACCGGCCCGACCACCTCTCCCACCGAGGCGACCACCCGGCCCAGTCCATCGCGTTCGAGTTGTTGCGGTGCCGGGCCCTGCTGATGGACAAAATCCCCCTGGCCGTTGCGAAAGGCCCGGTCGATGGCCGCCACATCCCCGGCATCGATCACCTTAATCGTATCGAAGGCGATACCTTGCTTGTACAGCGCGTATTTGAACATCGCCAGAGGTTGAAAGAAGTGATCCACCAGCACCTCCCGTCCAATCAGGTCCGACCAGTCGAAGGGTTTATTGTCTGGTCGCCCGGCGAGAAAAAAACCGTCGCGTTCATTGATCTGGGCAAAGTGCACGATATCGATCGACTCCCCCTTTT
>JAHEDB010000289.1 GCA_024641465.1 Chromatiales bacterium
CATGTCTGCATCTCCTGTTCTGTGAATTACTACTGGCCGAAGGATGACACTGAATTTTACGGTATGAACTGGATATCTGGATTAAGTATCGGATCAATTCAAATGAAAAATAGTGATCAGGATCAATTCCATAGTAAATATAGCGATATGGATGATTGAACTAGATTGATAAATGGCCAAATTTAGCGTTCGACGCTGTGACAAATTAGAATTATTACAGTTCCAGCAGTGACGGCCTGGATGCGGAGGGTAGAGTGTTTTATGGGGAGAATGGCCGGACGTGTACCGGTACTTACTTTTTTTCTTTTATGATAAAGGTATATGTATCACTCGACGCATCATCAACAGGCGGCGCGGGTGGTTTGTTCGCATCGACGATCGACATTACCAGGACAAGAAATGCGCTGGCCGTACCCCATGAACCAACAATGCGTACCAGGATGCGTTGCCACGGTTTATTTAAAAATACCGTAAGGCTTATGACAAGGGAAAGGAACAGACAGGCACCGAGACCCGTCCCCATCAGGGCATAAAATTTATCCATACCCCACAGTTCCTCCTGTGGTGAATCCAGCCCCAGGATCACCCCCATGGCGATTGATAGCATCAGATTGGCCGCAATGGGCAGACGATGTTCAAGGGCGACCAACAGGCCGAGTATGACCGTGGTGATCAATAATGTCAGTTCAGCATTGAAGGTAATATCAAATGCAACCACACTCAGACCAGTCAGCAGCGCCAATAAAAATGCAGACAGATTGAGACGTAGCCTCATCTTGCCTTGTTGGCCAATCAGCAAGCCAAATACAACTATCGCCAGCAGGTGTGCGGCCACGTATACAGGATGTAGCAGGCCGTTGTAAAAATTACCGATCCCTTCGACAGGTGTGTGTGCATAACTCAGACAAGGAGTGACAAGTAAGGCGACAATGAATAGCGAGGATAAAGACTGCTTCATGCCACACCACTCAGAAAAGCAATGCCCGCCAGGGCGATCAGTCCACCGCCGGCGCGCACCGCAATTTTACCGGCAGGCCAACGGGCCAACAGCCCAAAAGCAATACCGGTCAGATGTAACAAACCCGTGGCGATGACAAAGCCAGAACTATAGGCAAGGGGGCTGGCCGCCGCCGGTAGTTCCGTGCCATGGGCATGCCCGTGAAATATCGCAAAACTCCCGACGATCACCCCCGCAACCCAGAGAGGGGGGCGGGCGGCAAAGGCGACCATGCCGCCTAACACGATGGCCGACACGGCAATGCCCGTTTCGACAGCCGGAACAGGTATTCCGGCGACACCCAGGGCTCCGCCAAATGCCATGACCAGAGGAAAGACAATCGGTAAGACCCAGATGGCCGGGTTGCCGAGGAAGGCGCCCCACAGGCCGACCGCGACCATGGCGATGACATGATCCCAGCCCAACACGGGGTGAACGAAACCGCTGCTAAACCCACCTGTCACACCACCGCCCTGATGCGCGTCGGCACTTATACTATATATAATGAGCAAGAGAGTGATGATGGTTGTTTTGAAAATCTGCATAGACCATTAGCTATGATGATTAACTACCGATAACGGCATTATTCCCCAGCATACCGACACAAAAACCAATGACGGCGCCTAACGGTGGCCCCCAATGACGCCGCATATGTGATTGCGGCGCGATATCCTGAAATATCAAATAAAGAATTCCACCCGAGGCAAACAACATGATGCCGCCTAAAATCGCTGTATGTTCACTCAACCAAAACCAACCGACAAAAGCCGTAATCGGCCCAATTGGGACCAGCAGCAGCATGAACCCCAATATATGTTTCGCGCTGGATTGCGGTGGTGTGGCGCGTAATTCGCGATAGGCATTAAACCCTTCCGGCAGATTTTGCAGGCCAATAAAAATGGCCAACAGCGGTGCGGACTCTGCACCGATGGCAAAGGCGCCACCTAAGGCCAGGGACTCGGGTATAAAGTCCAGTAGCATGGCAGTAAATTGAGGTTTTGCTCGCCGCCGATGCCCTGCAACACGCTCCAGGATAAAAAAGAAAATACCACCGCACAAAAAGATAACGACATTTGTGTTTGAGTGATTGACATATTTAGAGCCTTCCGGCACCAATACCAACGCCACTGCCGCAAGCAAAACGCCGCCACCGAATGCAATGACGGCATGGCGCAATTCATTTTCCAGCCATTTGGAGCGGACCTTTTCTATGCAGGCGATTGCACCACCAAGGGGAATGCATGCACCTGCACATAGTGTATAAAGAATTATTGTTGTTACATCATTCATAGTGTAATGATACCGTGGTCGATACTCGAAATTTCTATGGGTTCAGTATAGAACAATTGGATAGATCTAACAGATCGGCCAACGTTGCTTGGTGGAAATTGCTGTATTCACTTATGGAAGGTCTGCTTTATTCGTCATTCCGGCGGAGCCTGTGCCGGAATGACGGGAAACGAATTAATCAGAGGTTCTTTATATTTGTTCGGCCGTAGTTTAAGTCCGCCACCATAATAGCGCTTATTGAAATTCCCATTAGTAGAGTACAATCCCCCAATCATGAAAATTATTCTCGCCCCGATGGAAGGGGTTATCGACCATCACATGCGGCATGCTCTCGCCAGCGTCGGGGGCTATGATGCCTGCGTGACGGAATTCTTACGCATTACCGATCAGCGTCTGCCCGAGCGGGTATTTAAACGCATGTCACCTGAACTGGCACATAGTGGTCAAACCGCGACGGGTGTACCGGTCATACTACAACTACTCGGTGGTGATGCCGAAATGATGGCGATGAATGCGCAACAGGCAGTACACCTCGGCGCCCCCGCCATTGATATCAACTTTGGCTGCCCGTCACGATTTGTCACGCGCAAGATGGGGGGTTCCGTATTGTTGCGTGAACCGGAACGCGTGCACGCCATTGTTGCTGCCGTACGCAAGGCGGTGGATGCAAGTATTCCGGTCACGGCCAAGATGCGTCTCGGTTATGAAGACGACAGCCTGGCGCTGGATAACGCCCTGGCCATTCAATCCGCCGGTGCGGCTGCGCTGACCGTGCACGCCCGCACCAAGGTCGAAGGTTACGGACCGCCTGCCCGTTGGGAAGCATTGGCGCCGCTGCGCGAGGCGCTGACCATTCCCCTGATCGCCAACGGCGATATCCGCAGCCTGGATGACTATCAACGATGCGTTGCGGCGAGTGGTTGTGAGGATGTGATGCTCGGTCGCGGTGCACTCATCAATCCCGGTCTGGCCAGACAGATCAAACAGCATCATCACGGTGAGGTCAGCGCGCCGATGGACTGGTCTGACATCAGCGCATTGATACTCGCGCTCTGCGAACAAATGCAAGGACAGTATCCGCAACGGACGGTCGTGATGCGTATCAAGCAATGGTTGGGAATGTTGCGCAAGCATCATGCAGAGGGGCAGAGGGTGTTTGATGAGGTCAGGCAGATGCGTGTATTGGCAGATATTAAAGCGGTGTTGGGTTTGCGCCAGTATTCAATAAACCAGGGGTAACACCCGACCATAATGGTTACCCGATAACCAACCCCATAGACATCAATATTGTTTTGAAAGACTTTTTTACAGAGTGTTGGTATCATCCGTAGAAATAAAATCAACCACGGATAGAGATGTATTACCGATGAACAAGGGATGCCTGTCACTTTTATTTATTACCAGTCTGTTTTTTTCCGCCTGCGCCTCCACGAACGAGCAAAAGCCGGTCGAAGATGTTATCCCGATCACCATGGCGAATATGCGCGGCCATGAAGCCTTATATAAGGAAGGCTGGTTTGTCATCACCTCCAGCGACAAGGCGCTGGCCTATGCGAAAAACAAATCGGTCATTTCCTCACGCGAGGCCTTGACACTGACCGTGAGTTCCATCGCGAGTGAGAGTAAAGAACTGGCTGGTGAATTGCGTAAACACTGGGGGGTTTCCGCCGAGCTTGGCAAAAACACCTTTAAGACCGGGACGCGCATAACAAGCAATATCTATTCGACCACCACCGGGCTGGCGTCCTCTCAGGTCG
>JAHEDB010000290.1 GCA_024641465.1 Chromatiales bacterium
TATATCACCGGGCAGACCGATAGTTAGCCGGGTATTTTCCGACGCCGGCGGGATGTTATCGTCGACCTGAACATCGTCCTCGGTCGGTTCCGTCAACAGGTCATCGAGAAAATCGACCAGTGCGGCCTGCTGTTCTACCAGGTGTTGCCGTGCCATCAGGAACTCACCAGCCGTAAATGCGCAACCTTGCGCTGTTGCAGTTCGTCGAGTAAATCGGCGTAGGCCTGTGAGCCCCGGGATTTTGGATGCAGGGTGGACAGGGGCTGCCCCTGTTTACTGGCCTCACGAAACTGGGTATCGATCGGGATCACACTTTTGGCCAGATAGTCTCGATACAGTTTATGCAACATATCCAGACTCTCCTGCGCGGCCCGCGTGCGGCGATCAAACATGGTCGCGACGATGGTGTAATCGAGATCACCCTGACGGGATTTGATGATCATCCCCAGGGTGTGCATCATCCGCTCCAGCCCTTTCAGCGCCAGAAACTCGGTCTGCACGGGCAGAATCAAATGATTACAGGCCGCCAGGGCGTTGACCATCAGGATACCCAGTAGCGGTGGACAGTCGATCAGCACGTGATCATAATCATCGGCCAGGGTTTGCAGGGCCTGTTTTAATACCAGGCCCTTGCCCTTCAGGGTACCCAGTTGCCGATCGATAGTGGCCATCGCGGTCGAGGCAGGTAACAGACTCAGGCTGGCTACACCGGTCGCCAGGGTAATTCGCCGGGCGGTTTGCTGTAAATCAGCCGACTGCGCCTGAAATAACTGGTAAATGCTCTTTTCAAGGATATCCGGGTCCTGGCCAAAATAGGCCGTCATGGAACCATGCGGATCCATGTCCACCAGTAAAACCCGCTGTTGCTGGTTCACCAGGTGACCGGCCAGGGTAACTGCGGTGGTGGTTTTACCCACCCCGCCCTTCTGATTGGCGACAGCCCAGACTTTCAATTATGCATCCTCAATCACGGTGGCAAATGCAAGAATAACAGGCATATTCCATGCCACTTATTCCGTTTTCTGCTCTATGTTGAGCACATCCTGGACAGTCTTATCGGCGAGGATCACCACCACCACTCGTCGATTCTCACGCCGTCCCTTCCTGGTCTTGTTGCTGGAGATTGGCCGGTACTCACCATAGCCGATCGCCGACAGGCGCGTGGCCTGAATGCCATTACGGGTGAATAAATGCACCACGCTGGCGGCACGATGGGCCGACAGTTCCCAGTTGGAGGGGAAACGCCGGTTGGTGATCGGCTGATTGTCGGTATAGCCCTCGACATTAATAATATTCGGCAAAGGCTTAAGTACCTTGGCCAGGGCAATCAGGGGTTCAAAGCCATCGTTCTCCAGCACCGCACTGCCGGTATCAAACAGGATGCTGGTATTGATCTGCACCTTGACCCACTGATCATTATGCTCGACCTTGATCAACTCTTTATCCACCAGTGGTTTCAGATTCTTGATTAACTGCCCGGCGATACGCGCCATTTTTTGCTTATTGGCCTCATTCTCGGAATGGGGTTTGGTCTGTTTCTTTTCCGGCTCAATCTTCGGGCTGGGTTCGGCCTTGAGGGTCATCGGCTCTTTGCCGATCTGGATCGGTTTGCCGCTGACCTCACGGTTCTTAAATGTCTTGACCAGAGAATCGGAGAGAATGCGGTACTTGTTTTCGTTCACCGAAGACAGGGCATACATCACCACAAAAAAGGCAAACATCAGGGTGATGAAATCCGAATAAGACACCAGCCAACGGTCGTTGGCATCCTGCTCTTCGGGTAGATAACGATAGCGATGACGGCGTTTCATCACACCCGCCGCTAACGCAGAAAGCCGTGTAGCTTGATTTCGATATTGCGCGGGTTCTCACCCTCCGCTATCGCCACCACCCCTTCGACGATCAATTCACGATATTGGGTAAAACGTTGTACGTGCGCCTTGAGTTTATTGGCCACGGGAATAAACACCAGATTGGCCGCCCCCACCCCGTAGATGGTTGCGACGAAGGCCACCGCGATTCCATCACCCAGTTTGGAAGGGTCAGACAGATTTCCCATCACCTGGATCAGACCCAGCACCGCGCCGATGATACCGATGGTCGGACTGTAGCCGCCCATGCTTTCAAATACCTTGGCGCATTGAATGTCGCGCAGTTCGTGGTTGCTGATTTCGATGTCGAGGATATTGCGAATATTGGCCGGCTCATTACCGTCCACCACCAGTTGAATCCCCTTATAGGCGAACTCATCGACCGTGTTATCGTCCAGATTCTCCAGCCCCAGCAGGCCATCCTTGCGCGCGATCCGGCTCCACATCAGGATCTGCTCGACCATCTCACCTATATTGATCCGCGGTGAAAAAAATACCCAGCTCAACATACGCATGGAGCGCATAAAGGTGCGCAGCGGCGTCTGCACCATCACCGCACCGAGTGTCCCGCCGAGGACGATCAACATCGCCGGGCCATTGAACAGTGTACCGAGTTGCCCGCCTTCGAGGTGCTGCCCAAACAGGATGGCCGAGATACCGGTAACCAGACCAAGCAGGGTTAACAGGTCCATGACTATACCCGGCCGACGATGTGTGGCCCAATTTCGTTGACATCCAGCACGGCGTCGGCGAGACCGGCATCGACCACGGCGGCGGGCATACCATAGACCACGCAGCTGTGTTCATCCTGGACCCAGATCTCGGAACCGTGGTTCTTGAGTTCACGACAACCTTCACGGCCATCGGCCCCCATGCCGGTCATGATCACCGCCAGGGTATTGGCAGGATAAATCTTCGCGACGGAACGGAAGGTAATATCGACCGAGGGCTTGTAGGTCAGGCTGGGTTCGCTCTCCTCGACCTTAACATAGGCCACCCCATTGCTTTCCTTGACCAGCATTTGTTTACCACCGGGGGCCAGCAGGGCCACACCGGGCTCGAGGCGATCACCATCCTTTGCCTCTCTGACGGTGATAGCGCATTGCTGATTGAGACGTGAGGCAAAGGTCGGGGTAAAGGTCCCCGGCATATGCTGCACGATGACGATGGGCACTGGAAAATTTGCCGGTAGCTTGATCAGCACATTTTGCAGGGCAACGGGTCCACCGGTTGAGGTGCCGATCGCCAGGATATTGATCTTGCCAGCCGGGCTTCGTGCAGCCCTTGGTCTTTCGGCAACCGCTGCGGTTTTCGGCACCGCTGCCACCGGCCTTGGTTTTTGCGCAGGTGCAGGCGCCGGTTGGGATTTGGGTTTGGCAGTGGGAGCGGCTGTCGATTTTGCCAGCCGGGTGCGGGCGACTGCCTTGACCCTGGCGCACAGCAGGACCCGCGCCTCTTCGATATCCTTGGCAATATCCTGGAAGCGCTTGGGCAGAAAATCGACCGCACCGGCATCCAGCGCCTCAAACGTCGATTGCGCCCCCTCGGTGGTCAGGGATGAAAACATGATGATCGGCGTTGGCAGCTCGGCCATGATCCGCCGTGTTGCCTCGATGCCATTCATGCCCGGCATTTCGATGTCCATGGTAATGACATCGGGTTTGAGTTGTTTGGTCTGGGCAATCGCCTCTTCCCCGGTCTTGGCGTAACCCACCACCTCCAGGCCGGAATCCGCGCCGAGCATTTCACCGATACGACGGCGAAAAAACCCGGAGTCATCGACAACCAGCACCTTGATCATGCCCGACACCCAAATTCTACTGTGCGCAATTTATATTTTTTATTTTGCATTTTATTCGACTATTTTTTAGGCTGCATGTCTCGCATATTGGTGAAGCAGGCCCGGCACATCGAGGATGATCGCAATACCGCCATCGCCGGTTATTGTCGCCCCTGCCAGACCCTCGGTTCCCTGTAACAGGGCGCCCAGCGGTTTGATCACCACCTCTTCCTGACCAATCAGTTCGTCAACCACAAAACCGACCTTCTGATTACCGACATGCACTACCACGACATGTCCCTCTTTAGGAAGTTCGGCATTGGCCCGGCCCTTGACCAGCCAGCGGCTCAGATAAAACAGTGGCAGGGTGC
>JAHEDB010000291.1 GCA_024641465.1 Chromatiales bacterium
ATCGCCGATGCGCTGGATTATGTCGGCGTGATGGCGGTGGAGTTCTTTGTCTCCGGCGGCAAACTACTGGTCAATGAGATCGCGCCGCGGCCGCATAACAGCGGCCACTACACCCTCGACGCCACGGTCACCTCTCAGTTCGAGCAACAGGTACGCGCGGTGTGCGGCCTGCCGCTGGGCGATACCCGCCTGCTGTCACCGGTGGTGATGGTGAACATGCTCGGTGACCTGTGGCACGGCGGCGAGGCGCCCAAGTGGGACAAAATCCTCTCACACGGCAATGTTAAGCTGCACCTGTATGGCAAACACCATGCCCGGCCCGGCCGCAAGATGGGGCATTACAACGTACTGGCCAAGGACGTGGACGCGGCCTTGCAAACGGCACGCGCCATCCAGCAGCAGCTGGAGACCCCATAAAATAATCCTTAAACCCCTTTGTAAGCTTCGGACTTGACCTTATCATGCAGAAAATTTCAGACAACGGAAATCAACCCATGAACGACCCCAAAAACCCCCTGCTTCGAAAGCTTTCCCTGTCCATGATGGCGCAGGTCATCTTCTGGAGCCGCTGGTTACAGGCACCGTTATATTTTGGCCTGATCGTGGCGCAGGGTGTGTATGTCTATCACTTCATGGTCGAGCTGTCCCACCTGGTGGCCAAGGCCACCAAGATCGGCGAAGCAGAGATCATGCTCATCGTGCTGGGACTGATCGACGTGGTGATGATCGCCAACCTGTTGATCATGGTGATCATTGGCGGTTATGAGACCTTCGTCTCACGCCTCAATATCAAGGGCCATGCCGACCAGCCGGAGTGGCTGTCGCATGTCAACGCCGCCACCATGAAGATCAAACTCTCCATGGCGCTGATCGGGATCTCCTCCATCCACCTGCTGAAGACCTTTATCAATGCGGCGGAAATGACCGACCACACCATCAAGTGGCAGGTGGTGATCCACCTGACCTTTATTCTCTCCGCCGTTGCCATGGCCTATACCGATCGGATCATGACCAAAACCCTGCTCGATGCCCACGGTCGCGCCGAAGCGGATCATTGAGCATTTTTCACAGCCCGGATAGTCAACTGAGTATCCGGGCAGGTTGAGTTCCTCATATCGCCTTTATCTATTCCATGACGACTGGCTGGTTTTTCAAAATGACGCCTGTCGCAACTTGACCACATCCGCCCGTAGCCTCCTTGCGTAGTCAACCTACGCTGACCATACTGATAGACATGTTAGTCAGAAAGATCCCGTCATGAAATCCCGGCTCGAAGACCTGCCGACCTTTGAGACCCGTCGCGCCACGGTCAAGGCCGTTCATTACAATCTGGTGCAGGTCGCCCTCAAACGCCTGTCTTCCCCCATGCGCTTTGCACTGCCCAAACTACGCACCCTCGACCTGCACCTGGAAAAAGATGCCTGGATCGTGGTGGACAAGAGCCTCAACGATATCCCGGTCATGGCCTGGGTCGACTTTGACACCGCCGGTCGCGCCAGTTTGCATGAAGATATTCCCTGTATCCTGAAGATCTACCACTCCCACGCCGGTATGTTGATCGAGAAGGTCATGGAGGCGATGACCCTGCTGATCGGTGAACAGCTCGATTTGCCCGACGACGCCCCGGCCAAAGTCCTGCCGCTGAACAAATCTGCAAAATAATTTCCGGACAAGATTCTGGAAATAACCCCATAAAACGAAATTTATTCACGCGATATCAGTAATTTAGGCTGGATCACTGTGGTTATTTCTTAATCCATAAGGTTTTCATTATCATTATTGATAGATCATTTGATTGTCTTTGATAAATATCGATCCCTAAAATCCCGCCCACTCTATAGTTGTATAGTTTGTAAGAGAATTACCCAGCAAACTACTCGGGTATTAACCATGCAACTTACTGGTGAACTCGTGGCCTGCACGAGTCACTCTAGAGACGGTTTTAATAATGAGTAATCAGTCTAGGAGAACAAAATGGCTTTAGACCAAACCGCACGCTATTCAGACCTGAGTCTGGACGAAGAAAAATTGATTGCCGATGGCAAACACATCCTGGTGGCCTACACCATGACTCCGGCCAAAGGCTACGGCTATCTTTCCACCGCCGCCCACTTTGCCGCTGAGTCTTCCACCGGTACCAACGTTGAAGTGTCTACCACTGACGACTTCACCAAGGGTGTTGACGCCCTGGTATATGAAATCGACGAAGCCAAGGGCATCATGAAGATTGCCTACCCGAACGAACTGTTCGACCGCAACGTCATCGACGGTCGTGCCATGATCGTTTCCTTCCTGACCCTGGCCATTGGTAACAACCAGGGCATGGGTGACGTGGCCTGCGCCCAGATGCAGGACTTCTATGTTCCGCCGCGCATGCTGCAACTGTTCGATGGTCCTGCCAAGGACATCAGCGACATGTGGCGTATCCTCGGCCGTCCTGTCAAAGACGGTGGTTACATCGCCGGCACCATCATCAAACCGAAACTGGGCCTGCGTCCCGAGCCCTTCGCTCACGCCGCTTACCAGTTCTGGCTCGGTGGCGACTTCATCAAGAATGACGAACCCCAGGGTAACCAGGTGTTCTGCCCGATGAAGAAGGTTATTCCCCTCGTTGCTGACGCCATGAAGCGCGCCCAGGACGAAACCGGTGAAGCCAAGCTGTTCTCTGCCAACATCACCGCTGACGACCACCACGAAATGTGCGCCCGCGCCGACTACATCCTGGAAACCTTCGGCTCAGACGCCGACAAGGTTGCCTTCCTGGTTGACGGTTATGTCGGTGGCCCCGGCATGGTGACGACTGCCCGTCGCAACTACCCCGGTCAGTACCTGCACTATCACCGTGCCGGTCACGGCGCTGTCACCTCACCTTCTTCCAAGCGCGGTTACACTGCGTTTGTACTGGCCAAGATGTCACGTCTGATGGGTGCCTCCGGTATCCACGTCGGCACCATGGGCTACGGCAAGATGGAAGGTGGTCAGGAAGACAAGATCATCGCCTATATGATCGAGCGTGATGAGTGTCAGGGACCGTTCTTCTATCAGAAATGGTACGGCATGAAACCGACCACCCCGATCATCTCCGGTGGTATGAACGCCCTGCGTCTGCCCGGCTTCTTCGAGAACCTCGGCCACGGCAACGTGATCAACACCTCCGGTGGTGGTTCTTACGGTCACATCGACAGCCCGGCGGCAGGCGCGAAATCCCTGCACCAGGCCTACGATTGCTGGAAACAGGGTGCAGACCCGATCGAATACGCGAAAGAGCACAAAGAATTCGCTCGCGCCTTCGAATCCTTCCCTGGCGATGCCGACAAGATCTTCCCAGGCTGGAGAGACAAACTGGGCGTTCACAAGTAAGACGAACGTACGCAGTATCAAAAACAACCCTCACCACTTCGGTGGGGGTTTTTTTTCTCAGATGGGTTATGATGAATCATCTGTTTATAATTTAAACCGCCAAGACGCCAAGAAATAAACATTTATTGACGTCTTACGGAGATTTATTTGCATGGAGGCAAAATGGAACCAAACAAGGAGTTAGATGAATTAGTACGGCAAGTTATTGGTGCAGCTATCGAGGTGCACCAACAATTAGGACCAGGATATCTTGAAAGTGTGTATGAAGAAGCGCTGGCAATTGAACTTACAGATCGGGCTATCGACTACATTCGACAACCTGATATATCAATTCAATACAAAGGGCGCAATGTCGGCAAAAGCCGCCTGGATATGCTGATAAATAATCAGCTAGTCGTCGAGTTAAAAGCGGTTGACTCATTGTTACCTATACATACAGCTCAAGTGATATCCTATTTAAAAGCTACACAAAATACGCTCGGCTTATTAATTAATTTTAACTGCCGAAGACTGAAAGAAGGCATAAAACGCGTTATCTATTCAAATTGATTTGCCTTGGCGTCCTTGGCGTCTTGGCGGTTCAATATTTTTTTAAGAGTAAACACTATGACTGATATAAACATCGAACAATACAAGATCGAATCAGAACCGTATTA
>JAHEDB010000292.1 GCA_024641465.1 Chromatiales bacterium
CAAATCGTTCGCTGCAATAATCTCAAAGTTGCTCTGTTCCAGCAGTTGCCTGCCGCGGGCGGCGTTATTGCCCTCCAGGCGCACCACTACGGGGATCTTGACCTGCACCTCGGCCACCGCACCGATGATCCCTTCGGCAATCATGTCACAGCGGACAATACCGCCGAAGATATTCACCAGTACCGCCTTGACGTTTTTATCCGACAGGATCAGTTTGAAGGCCTCGGCGACACGCTCCTTGGTGGCCGTGCCTCCCACATCGAGAAAGTTGGCCGGGTTGCCCCCCTGTAACTTGATAATGTCCATGGTCGCCATCGCCAGACCGGCGCCGTTCACCATGCAGCCGATATCGCCGTCGAGGGCGACATAGTTGAGGTCCCACTCACGGGCTTCGACTTCACGCGGATCCTCCTGGGTCTCGTCGCGCAGTTCGGCCAGGTCCTTGTGCCGATAGGCGGCGTTATCATCGAGATTGATCTTGGCATCGAGGCAGATCAGGTCACCCTGCTTTGTCACCACCAGCGGGTTGATCTCCATCAGGCTGAGGTCTTTTTCGACGAACAATTTGGCCAGTGCGGTAAGGATGCGACTGAACTGTTTGATCTGTTCACCCTGCAAACCGAGGCCGAAGGCCAATTGCCGGCACTGGTAAGGTTGCAGACCAACCATCGGATGCAAAGTAGTGGTGAGGATCTTTTCCGGCGTCTCATGCGCCACCTTTTCGATCTCCATGCCACCCTCGGTCGAGGCCATGAACACCACCCGTTGTTTGGAGCGATCGATTACTGCCCCCAGGTAGAGTTCGCGGGCGATATCGCTGGGTTGTTCGATCAGGATCTGATTTACCGGTTGGCCATGGGCATCGGTTTGATAGGTTACCAGTTGTGTACCCAGCATAGACTCGACAAATTTTCGGGCCTCCTTTTTATCACCGGTCAGTTTGACGCCACCGGCCTTGCCGCGCCCACCGGCGTGCACCTGGGCCTTGAGGACCCAGCGATCACCGCCCAGATCCTTGAGCGCCTGTTCGGTGTCACCTGCCTTGCTGACCACACAATACTTGGGCACCGACACGCCGTAGTCGGCGAGTAAACCCTTGGCCTGAAATTCATGTAAGTTCATATTCGTTCCTGGAAATTTTTGCGTATCTAAACAAGTCCGCCGGTAAAAATCAAATGATCATTTTTTACGCCCGGCGATGTGGATGGCATGGCCGGCAACCGCCAGGGCCGCTTCATGCAGTGCCTCGGATAAAGTAGGATGGGCAAACATGGTCATGGCCAGGTCTTCGCTGCTGGCCATCATTTCCCGGGCGATCACCCCACAGGCGATCAATTCCGAGCAATGCGCACCCAGCATGTGTACACCCAGTATTCGGTCAGTTTCTGCATCCGCCAACACCTTGATCATGCCGTTGATATCACCCGCGGCACGGGCCCGGCCACTGGCGGCAAAGGGAAACACGCCACTTTTATATTTCACCCCGGCCTGTTTTAATTCCTGTTCCGTCTTGCCGACCCAGGCCAGCTCGGGTTCGGTATAGATAACCGAGGGGATGTTGTCGTAATTGACCCGCGCCTTGTACCCGGCGATCCGCTCCGCCACCATCACACCTTCTTCGGAACCCTTGTGGGCCAGCATCGGGCCACGCACGATGTCACCGATCGCGTAGACATTGGGCAGATTGGTACGGCAATAGTCATCGACCTCGACAAAACCGCGACCGTCCAGTTTCAGACCCAGTTGCTCTGCGCCAATATCTTTGGTGTTCGGCTTGCGCCCCACCGCCACGACCAGTTTGTCCACCTTGATCTGTTGTGGCCCTTGTTTATCCTGATAGCTCACCTCTACCTGTTTGCCCTTGACCGCAGCACCTTCCACCCGGGCACCCAGTTGAATATCCATGCCCTGTTTGGTGTAGTGTTTAAGGGCTTCTTTGGCGAGTTGCTCATCGGCCATCGGTAAAAAGCTGTCGGTCGCTTCGAGTATGGTCACCTTGGCGCCAAGCCGCCGCCAGACACTGCCCAGTTCCAGACCGATCACCCCGGCGCCGATGATGCCCAGCGTCTTCGGCACATCATCAAAGGCCAGCGCGCCACTGGAATCGACGATCATGTTATCTGTGAGCGGTGCAATGGGAATGTTGATCGGGCTCGACCCAGTAGCAAGAATGATGTGCGTCGCGAGCATGACACTCGTCTTGTTATCCTTGCCGGTAAACTCGACCTGGCTGTTATTTAACAGCCGAGCGGTGCCATGATGCAGAGAAACCTTGTTGGCGCTGAATAGGGCCTTAATCCCCTGGGTCAGATCCCTGACCACCTGCTCCTTGCGCGCCTGCATCGCAGGCACATCCATTTTAACGCCTTTGATCTGGATGCCGTGATGGGTAAATTCATTTTGCGCCTTGTCATACCAGGCCGAAGATTCCAGCAGGGCCTTGGACGGAATGCAACCGACATTCAGACAGGTCCCACCCAGCGACGGTTTACCTGCCGCATCGCACCAGGCATCGACACAGGCGGTCTTTAAACCGAGTTGCGCACAGCGAATCGCCGCGACATAACCCGCCGGGCCGCCGCCGATCACCACCACATCATATTGCTCTGCCACGTTGTTATCCTTTAGATTTCCAGAAGTATCCGTGCCGGATCTTCCAGCAGGTCCTTGATGGTGACCAGAAACTGTACCGCCCCCCGACCATCAATAATGCGGTGGTCATAAGACAGGGCCAGATACATCATGGGCCTCACCACTACGGCGCCGTCTTCGACCATGGCCCGATCCTGAATCTTGTGCATGCCGAGAATCGCACTTTGCGGCGGATTGAGGATAGGCGTCGATAATAGCGAACCAAACACACCGCCATTGGTGATCGAGAAGGTGCCACCAGTGATCTCCTCCAGCGACAGGGAACCGTCCTTGGCGCGTTGTCCAAAGTCAGCGATCCTGGCCTCGATCTCGGCCACGCTCAACATGTCCACATCGCGCAGAATCGGCACCACCAGTCCGCGTGGTGAACCGACCGCAATACCCACATCATAGAAACCGTGGTAAATAATATCCTGTCCTTCAATCGAGGCATTCACTTCCGGAAAACGTTTCAATGCCTCCACCGCCGCCTTGACGAACAGTGACATGAAGCCAAGGCGCACGTTATGCGTCTTTTCAAATTGATCACGATAACGACTGCGCAAGGCCATCAGGGGTTGCATATTGACTTCATTAAAGGTGGTGAGGATCGCCGCGGTTTGCTGGGCCTCTACCAGACGCTCGGCAATACGTGCACGCAGGCGCGACATGGGGACACGCTTTTGTGGGCGATCGCCACCGGGGAAAGACACCACCGTCGGTTTTGTCGTTGGGGTAATTTTGGTGACCTTGGCTGAACTGCCCTGCAGATGGGCCTGCACATCTTCCTTGAGGATGCGACCATTTTTTCCCGAGCCCTTGACCTGTTGCGCACTTAGGTTATTTTCTTCCATCAATTTAAGTGCAGAAGGCGCCGCCAGCGTTTCATCTTTCGTCGCAGCAGGTTCTGATTTAGCGGACGACTTGCCGGTGTTTGTCGCCTTTGGCGTCGCGCCTTCGGCGATGATGGCAAGCAATTGTCCGGCCACCACCGTGGCCCCTTCCTGCAAAAAGATCTCCGCCACCACACCGTCATCTATGGCCGGCACCTCAAACACCACCTTATCGGTTTCGATATCCGCCAGGACTTCATCCCGCGCCACCGCATCGCCCACCGCCTTGTGCCATTTTACCAGGGTGCCTTCACTAACCGATTCAGGGAAGGCGGGGACTTTTATTTCGACTGACATGATAATTCCCTTTTAAAACATTAACCGCAATTAAACACTAAAGGCCTTTTCGACCAGTTTCTTCTGTTGCTGTAGATGTAACTTGGCCGAGCCCACCGCCGGTGCGGCATTAAAGGGCCGCCCGGCATATTCGAGGTGGGTCTTTTTGCCAATGATCTTGCGAATATGATGCTGACTGGAGAACCAGGC
>JAHEDB010000293.1 GCA_024641465.1 Chromatiales bacterium
GACGCCGCCGCAGGTATAGTGTGCCGCGGGCACCACGGGGATGGCCTCGCGCGTCAGGTCGTAGCCAAACTCAAGGCAACGCTCGTAAACCGTTGGGAAATGTTCCTTGATGAAATCGGCCGGACGATGGCTGATATCCAGATAGACGCATTCACTACCGAGGCGCTTAATCTCATGGTCGATGGCGCGGGCGACGATATCGCGCGGGGCCAGTTCGCCACGCGGGTCGAAGCGCTGCATAAAGCGGCGACCATCAGGCAATTTAAGATGACCACCTTCGCCGCGGATCGCCTCGGTGATCAGAAAGCTCTTGGCCTCGCGGTGATACAGACAGGTGGGGTGGAACTGATTGAATTCCATATTGGCGACCCGGCAACCCGCCCGCCAGGCCATGGCGATACCATCGCCGGTGGAGGTGTCGGGGTTGCTGGTGTAGAGATACACCTTGCTGGCACCACCGGTGGCAAGGACCACGTAGCGGGCGCGAAACACCTTCACATGGCCTGCCCGGCGGTCCAGCACGTAGGCACCGAGGCAGCGATTGCCGGCCTGGCCGAGTTTTTGACGGGTGATCAGGTCAACCGCGATATGCTGCTCATGGATGGTGATATTCGGATGTTGTTGGGCCTGTTGATCCAGAGTGGTTTCCACGGCCCGACCGGTGGCATCGGCGGCATGGATGATGCGCCGGTGACTATGGCCGCCTTCACGGGTCAGATGATAGGGAGGCTGATGATCCGCATCCCGGGTAAAGGGCACACCCTGGTCGATCAGCCACTGGATATTACCTGGGGCGCGCTCTACTACATAACGAACAACAGTTGGATCACACAGATTGGCCCCGGCATCCAGGGTATCGGCGATGTGCTCGGCAAACGAATCTTCCTTATCGAGCACCGCGGCAATCCCACCCTGCGCATAGTAAGTTGAACCTTCCGTCAGCTTCCCTTTTGAGATCAATGAGATAGAATGGGTGTTGGCAAGGCGCAGGGCGAGACTGAGGCCAGCCGCACCGCCACCGATGATCAAAACATCGCTATAGTGCTGCATAACGGGAAAGGCTCATACGGCAGCAGGCGCGGTTGTTTAGCATTTTTATCATAAGTTGATTTGTGCAACTGGGTAGGTGACGGTAAAGTACGCGGGTCCCGATTTATTGTTAGTTATCTTGGGGTTTGAAATATAACGAATTTAGTCCTGCTTGGCGAACTTCATACCATAGATACGGTCTGAGAGGTAACCATCGGGCATTTTTTAGACAGAATTTTGAGCGAGGCTCGGCCCGGATGGGCGAAAACACTATAGATCAGACGCTGGTCGAGAAGGTCCAGCGGGGCGATAAGCGTGCATTTGACCTGTTGGTAAAAAAATACCAGCATCGAATCATGAATGTCCTCACCCGCTACCTGTATAACCAGGAAGATGTCAAGGATGTCACCCAGGAGGCCTTTATCAAGGCCTACCGTGCGCTGCCGACATTTAGGGGTGAGAGCGCCTTTTATACCTGGCTGTACCGGATCGCCATTAATACGGCCAAGAACCATCTGGTGGCACAGAACCGGCGGCCCACCCAGGGACTGGTGGATAGTGAAGAGGCGGAGCAGTATGAGGGTGCGGAGCTGTTACACGATAACGATACACCGGAACATATTTTGCAAAAGGAACAGGTACAACAGGTCGTCAGCCAGGCGTTTGATGACCTGCCAGAAGACTTGCGTACGGCCATCAGCCTGCGTGAGCTGGAAGGCATGAGTTATGAAGAGATCGCCGAAGCCATGGATTGCCCTATCGGCACGGTACGTTCGAGGATCTTTCGCGCCCGTGAGGCGATCGATAAGAAGCTTGAACCGTTGTTAAAAGGTTAGTTCAGTGTGATCGAGTTTAGAGTGAGAAGCGAAATGAATGAACAACATTATGAAAAGCTTTCAGCGATAATCGATGGTGAATCGGCGCTTGATGACAGGCTGATTAACGAGCTTGGCAGCGATGCGGAAATGCAGGCCCGCTGGCAACGTTATCACCTGATCCGTGATACCCTGAGTCATCACCTGCCGGAGCACGGTGTCATCGATATCTCCGACCAGGTCGCCGCCGCCCTCAGCAATGAACCGACAATCCTGGCCCCGGTACGCAAACGATTTAGCCACCGGCTGATGAAACAGGCTGCGGGCCTGGCCGTGGCGGCATCGGTTGCTACCGTGGCGGTAGTTTCGGTACAGACCACGACCACCCAGGTCGCCAAACACGAAGCCACTACCTCGATCGCCCGCATTGAACAACCCAAGATTGACAACACTGCTATTGCCCAGGCCAGTATCCGTAACCAGGCCATTCGTTCAAAACTAAGTGGGTACCTGGTCAATCACAATGAATATTCCGTAACCGCCCGCATGCAGGGTATGATGCCCTATATGCGTATCGTCGGTGATGCAGACAATCAGCGGATCAGGAATGATAAATAAACTACTCCTGGTTACCTTCCTGCAACTGCCTGCCCTGGTTCATGCGACAGAACTGGGCGAGGTACAACAGCTTCTGAAAAAGATGCAGCACGCCGCCCACATGCAAAGCTATGACGGCACCTTTGTCTATAGTCAGGGCGAGAACAGGCTCAGCGCCATGCGCATTATTCATAGCGCCGATAACCAGGGAGAACGGGAACGACTGGTGTCACTCGACAGTATCGGGCGTGAGGTCATCCGTGATTCAAAAGGTGTCATCTGTATTCTGCCGGATCGCAATGCGGTGGTGGTGGAAAAAGACCGGCCACCCAGCCAGTTTCCCCCCAAGTTTCCCGACAAGCTTGATTACCTGAAAGACCAGTATACCTTCAGCCTGGAGGGGGTCGAAAAGGTTGCCGGACAATTAGCCCGCAAGCTGGTAGTTAAACCGAATGATAATTTTCGTTACGGCCATCGCCTCTGGATCGACGACAAAACTGGCCTGTTGCTCAAGACCCACCTGGTCAATGAGCAGGGTAAGCTGGTCGAACAATTCATGTTCACGCATATCAAGTACATGAAACGTGTGCCGGATAAGTTACTGACACCTTCGGTGGATAGTACAAAATTCACGATGTACGAATCGGCCGATATCAAGCCAAAGACCACGGCCATCAAACCCGGTTTTATGTGGCAGGTGACCAAACTACCGCCGGGATTCAAGCGCGACTATCAACGTCACGTAAACATGCCGACCAGCAAGACGGCCTCTGATCAACTGGTGTTTTCTGATGGTCTGGCCTCGATCTCGGTGTTTATCGAAAATACGCACAATAACCTGGACGATCCCAATCTGGAAGGTCGGACTAACATGGGTGCCGTCAATGCCCATGGTAAGACCTTCAAGGATTACCATGTTACCGCCGTGGGTGAGGTCCCCCAGGAGACCGTTAAAATGATCAGCGAATCTGTCATAGTTAAGACGCACTAATGATCGAGGAAACTGCCAGGGTAGTGCAATGCCAGGATAACTTTGCCTGGGTGGAGACTCAGCGTAAATCGGCCTGTGACAGTTGCTCCATGAATAAGGGTTGCGGTACCGGGACGATCTCCAAACTATTCGGTGACAAGCGCACCCGACTCAAGGTGATTAATAAGGTCAGTGCCGATGTGGGCGACAGTGTCCTGATCGGCATTGACGAATCTGCACTCCTCACCGGTTCCTTTCTGGTCTATCTGCTGCCAATACTGTTTCTGTTGAGTTTTGCCATGCTGGGTGAAATCATGGCGAGGCAGTTGCTGATTGAAAATAGTGAACTGATGTCCATCCTGTTTGGACTCCTGGGTCTTGCCCTGTCTATGTGGTGGGTACGGCGTAAAACATCGAATCTGGAGAATACCGGTCGTTATCAAGCTGTTATAATACGCCGCCTGAACGAACGGAATATCTGCCTGACTGAAACTAAATAATATTGACCCTAGAGTATTTGCTGGAGAAACCTGATGCGGGTAATGAGCCTGAATAAGTTTGTTGTGTACCTTAGTATATTGATGATGGGGCTCGT